>NZ_JAIXST010000160.1 GCF_027484545.1 Runella sp.
GGGTAAAGTTCGTAATCAAGTAGTTCTAAGTCGAGCTCGGAAGGCAAAAGGAAGGCAGAGTCCATTCTTCAAAATTACAACCCAAACCTCGACTTTCACCAAATGTGACGATGAACCAGCTTCATTATGATTTCTTGCCCTATTCTGTTTGAGCAAACGGTTCCCCCATATTCTATTCAGATTCTTTTAAAGTGTATTGTTTGTAGGCTATTAACCTTAATTGTCAGATTCAGAACGAGTTAATTTTTTTTGATTGAAGTTTTGGCTAAATGACTTAATTCTGGCGATTGCAACGAATTGAGCCTTTAAGGCGTATAAATCATTAACAATTTGTTAATATTGTAAGAGCTAACAGATACCACAAGGGAGTCTATTTACTTACAATTCATTGGGTTTCCGTTGGAACTATAACTGTCTGAAAAAACAAGCCACTTTCCACCCTGAAATAGCATGTAATCATGCGCAACCAAGACCTAACTACCTTTTTGAAATAACTATTCTCATGTCTATCCGCCTCACTATTTTATTCACATCAATCACCGTTTTGGGGTTTGCTCAAAGTAAGAAAGAAATTAAAAAGTACGACATCGTGGCCGTGACTGAAACCATTACGGAAGTGGTGGATGGAAAAGAAGTGACCCGTAATGATTCCTACAAAAAATTTGACAAAGACGGCAATGTTCTCGAAGAAGCCAATTACGATAAAACGGGGAAGTTGAAAGAGCGAATCGTGCGCATATTTGATCGTTTCGATAACAAAACTCAGGAAATCACTTTCGATGCCACTAATCGTCAAGCTAAGCGCGAAACGTACAAATTCAACGAAATGGGAGAAAAGACCGAAGAATTGGAGTATAATGATAAAAATGTATTGGTCAGTAAATCCTTGTACGTAATTGACCGACGGGGCCTCAAAACTGAAAAGAAAGTGTATGACAGTAAAGGCAAACTTATTCAAACTAAAAAGTATCGCTACGATGATTGAGGAATCGTTTCAGACGGTTTCGCAAAAAGTAGCCCTGTTTGAACCCATCACGCTCGCTGAAATGGAGAGTGTAAAGTTGATGAACCGAACCGACGCTAAATTCCTGATTCCGCTTTGGATGTTGCCCGTCGTTTTGGATGATTTGCGCCCTCATTATCGAATTTTGGAGGTGAATGGGCACCGACTTTCAGACTATGAAACCTTGTATTTTGACACCGATACCTTACAGCTTTATCATGAGCATCAGTCGGGGCGGCTCAATCGCTATAAAATCAGACAACGCAAATATGTACAGTCGAACCTGATTTTTACGGAAGTAAAATTTAAAAATAACAAAGGTCGGACTATTAAAACCCGTATTTCTCAGCAGCGGCTTCTCGGCGAAGAACTGGAAGAGAACGTAGTGAAGTTTTTAACCCAACATACTTCGTTTAATCCAGCTGATTTGCAACCTATATTATGGGTAGACTTTACTCGTCTGACGCTTGTAAATCGTACTACTGCCGAACGCTTGACGCTTGATCTGAATCTCACTTTTCGGAATGAAAAAAATCACCAAAGTTACCGAGAGGTAGTCATTGCGGAAGTCAAGCAAGAATCTTTAAAGCATTCCTTTTTTTTAGATTTGATGAAAAAATACCGCCTTCGAGAGGGTTCCATCAGCAAATATTGCCTCGGTATCATCAGTCTGTACGAAACAGTAAAGCACAATCGATTTAAATTAAAACTGGATCATTTACGTAAAATAATTACCCACTATGATTTTTCTTCAAGAAATCACCGCGTCTGAAAGTTTTGAATGGTTTAATAAACTCCCCGAAAAGTTTTTCATACGACTGTTGATTGATGTATTGACCACAACGATACTGGTGCGATTTATTTATTTTCGTAACTATCGCCGCACCGACCTTTTTTTAACCTTTTTCAGCTTCAACTTAGTTATTTTTCTCATCACATATTTGCTCAATAAGGTGCAAATGTCGATGGGAGCGGCTTTTGGACTTTTTGCTGTATTTTCCATGTTGCGCTACCGTACCGAGGGATTATCGGCCAAGGATATGACCTATCTTTTTATCGTGATTTCGATGGGGCTGATTTCAGCTATTATCAAGGGAAGTTGGGATGAATTGGGGTTGGTCAGCAGTATGATTTTGCTGAGTGTGTGGCTTTTGGAAGGAAATTTGCTTATGAAAAGAGAGCTGACCAAAATTGTACATTACGACCGAATTGAACTGATTTTGCCCGAACGTCGTAATGAATTGCTTCAGGATCTGCAGGCTCGCACGGGCTTGGATGTTCACCGCGTGGAGATTCAGACCATGGATTTCTTGAAAGATTCGGCGATGGTTATGATTTTTTACTACCAAACCAACACCAAAAATGAGAAAACTAAAACAGCCCTCGTTTTGGAAAATGTATAACTCAAAAAGTGAATTTACGGCAATGAAGTATCCGGCTTTTCTTTTCTTTTTACTGATTTCGTTTTGTAGCTATTCTCAGGCGACTGACATTGGCCTTTGGTCGGGTGTAGGAGTAGAGAAAAAAATCAATAAATCGTTTTCGGTAAATCTCAACGCGCAGACTCGATTTACGGATAACATTTCTATCATGCGCGTTTTTTTAGGTGAATTGGGGGTTTCTTACAAAATTACCAAGCACTGGGAAATAAGCGGCTATTACCGGTATATCGGACGTCGCAAGAAAACGGACGATAAAACCGGGTATTACTATCGCCCTTACCACCGTTTTTACGCCGATTTAGCTTACGACCATAAGCTGTGGAAGTTGAAATTTGATTATCGATTGCGTTACCAAAACCAATTCAAAGACGATACAAGCACGGATGGGTTGGAACCCGATAAAAGTTATCTGCGCAACAAATTTGGGCTTTCTTTCCCAAATAAATCTCGCTTTACTCCGTACGTTTCAACCGATGTGTTTTATCAATTGGGAGGAACAGGCTTTGATCAGATGCGGAACAAAGCAGGCGTAGAAATCGCTATAAACAAACGCAATAAACTGGATATTTCGGGTTTTACAGATTACCAATTGCAGGGTTCTCAAGACAATCGCTTTCTGTTGGGTGTGAATTATAAGGTAAAGTTTTAAATACTCGAAAATCATTAAGTAAAGTCTTCCCTAAGTGGGGAAGATTTAGATGGGGTTAAAATTGCAGAAATGATTCGTAAATTTGCGTATAAGACTAACTATATGTTTTATGAGTGCTGACCAATTTTTTGATATGCCTAATTTACCCTTGCTCATCGAACAGGCACGGATAAGGCTGGAGGCTGAAAAATTGGTACGGCAGCATTTTTACGAAACTGTTGACGAAAACACCAAAATGGAGTTTATCAATGGGGAGATACTTTTTCAGTCGCCTGTTAAGAAAATGCACAATGAAGCAACAGGGAATCTGTACATGCTCATCAAAATATATGCGTCAAAGTATAATTTAGGGTGGACAGGTGTCGAAAAAGTACTGGTATCGCTTACCCGCAACGACTATGAGCCCGACGTTTGCTTTTGGAAAAAAGACCGAGCACAACACTTTACGGAAGAACAAATGCAGTTTCCTGCGCCGGATTTGGTTATCGAAATACTTTCTCCAAAAACTGCTAAAACTGACCGAACCACCAAATATGTGGATTATGAAGCTCATGGGGTACATGAATATTGGATTGTTGACCCCAAAAAGAAACAGGTAGAGCAGTTTATCCTTATCAACGGGCAGTATTATCTTCGATTCAAAGGTTCTGACGGCGACATTAAAAGCGAAGCCGTTGAGGGTTTTATCATTGATGTGGAAGCTGTTTTTGACTCCGAGATGATGAATCAGGAGTTGGTGAAAATGTTAATACCATGATTGTACGAATTAAACTGAATTCCGAGGTTTAAGAATCACGTCCCACTCTTTCCCCAATCATCCGTAAACCATCCAGCGTAAGACTTCGGTTTACTTCTACAAATTCGCCGTGGAGCGTATCAATAATGGATGAAAGCCCTCCCGTTGCCAAAGCAATGCAATCTCCGTCCAATTCGCGACGAATCCGAGTAATCATCCCTCTTACCAAACTTTCATATCCCAATAATATTCCCGCCTGAATGGCGTGGGTCGTGTTTTTTCCAATGGCTGATTCAGGCAATTTCAAAGGTACTTCGGGAAGTTGAGCCGTGTTGGAAAACAATGCTTTTACGGCCGTTTTAAGACCGGGGGCAATAGCTACGCCCAAAATTCTACCGTCAAAAGAGACCGTTGTAAAGGTCAAAGCCGTTCCAAAATCTACGACTACGGCATTGCGTGCGTATTTGGTATAAGCTGCTACGGCATTAGCGACGAGGTCGCTGCCGATTTCGTGTGGATGATCTATTTCTACTTTTAAATCCGGGTATACATCTGGCCCAACCACGACGAGACTCTGCCCGAAAAGATGGGTAAGCATAGTCCGCAGGATAGGAGTAAGCGGAGGAACAACGCTGCTCAACACAGTCGTTTTTACGTCCCCAATGACTAAATTAGCCTCCAGAAAATGAAGACGCAACTTACTTTCATAAAAATACGGAGGTTCGTCGGGCAGAGAGCGGATACGAAATATATGGGTCCATTCTTCATTTTGCCAGATACCAAAAACGGTATCTGTATTACCTGCATCAACGGCTAAAAGCATGATTTATAGAATTTGCGAAGTATGATTTACAATGTCCAATTTAAAAAACTTCCTTTGAAGGCTTGGGGCTTTTGCCAATATCACCTTTATTTTTTCGTTCTCTTTTTGTTGGTTCTGCCAAAAGAGCCTTTATTTTGTATTCTTTAATTGCGTTTTCCGAATTTAACCTGCTTTGATTTATGCGCAAGTTAAGCGTTTTTTTGTCCCTCCTGATACCCTGTGCAGGATTTGCTCAAGATTTACCCGATTGGGAAAACCCCGCGGTAATAAGTCGAAATACCGAACGTCCGCATACTACTCTTATTCCGTACAGTGATGAAGCCTCTGCATTGAAATTTGACCGTGCTGCTTCTCCTTATTTTAAATCTCTCAACGGGAACTGGAAATTTAAGTGGGTATCGCACCCGTCCAAAGTTCCGGGCGATTTTTATCAGCAAAATGCAAATACGTCCACTTGGGATGATTTACCTGTTCCTTCCAATTGGCAGGTCGTAGGAGCACGGGAAGGACGTCCGTACGACCGACCTATTTTTACCAATATCAAACATCCTTTTCCCACGACACCGCCGCGCATCACGAGCGATACCAATTCAGTGGGATTGTACCGTACTTCTTTCAACATTCCTGCCAATTGGCCTGGACGCGATGTGTTTTTACACTTTGCCGGAGTTCAATCGGCCTGTTATGTGTGGGTCAATGGATCACAGGTGGGGTACCATGAAGATGGGATGACTCCTGCCGAATTTAACATTACCAAATACCTACGAGCGGGTGAAAATCAATTGGCGGTACAAGTCATCAACTGGTCGGACGGGAGCTATTTGGAAGATCAGGACTTTTGGCGCATTTCAGGTATTTTTCGGGATGTGTATCTTTACTCGGCCCCTGTTATTCACGTTCGAGATTACTACGTGGTGACTGATTTGGACGAAAATTACCAAAATGCCACGTTGAAAATCTCAGCTTTTGTCAAAAATTTCTCTTCTCAGGTACAGGACAAATACCAAGTCAGATTCAAATTGTATGACCCTGACGGACGAGTTGTTCAGGGGGATTTGATTCGGAATGTCCCGATGATGGATCCTAAAGACGAATCGTATTTGAGTTTAAATGTTCCTATATCGACTCCAGCTCGCTGGACTGCCGAAACGCCCAATATCTACAAACTCATTATTCAGGTAGTGGATGGAGATGGAAGCACTACCGAAATACTGAGTACACACGTCGGCTTTCGAGAAGTGACCATGCGCGATGGGCAATTGTTGGTGAATGGCAAAGCGGTAAAATTCAAAGGAGTAAATCGCCACGAATTTGACCCCACTACTGGACGTTACATCAGCAAAGAGTCTATGATTAAGGATATTGTCTTAATGAAACAACACAATATCAACGCCGTACGCACTTCACACTACCCTAACGACCCGTTATGGTACGATCTCTGTGATGAATATGGCTTATACGTGATTGATGAAGCCAATATCGAAAGCCATGAGTTATGGCAGCAAAAAGGAATCTTGTTGGCAGCTAATCCAGATTGGAAAGATGCTTTTGTTGCTCGCGGCAAAGCCATGGTAGAACGGGATAAAAACCATCCTTCGATTATCATTTGGTCTTTGGGTAACGAATCGGGTATGGGGCAAAACTTTGAGGATATGGCGCAGATTATCCGCTTGATTGACCCCACACGGCCAATTCACTACGAAGGACGGGCCAACTATCCTAAGACGTTTGATGAAGTAGATCAGGTAGCTACCAATTTTGACATCAACAGTACGATGTATCCTTCCGTCAAAGTGATGGAAGCGATGGTGAAGAAAGACCCCAATCGTCCGTTGATTATCTGCGAATATGCCCACTCGATGGGAAACGGAGTCGGAAATTTGAGTGATTACTGGGATGCTATTGACAAAAACCCGCGTATGCAGGGAGGTTTTATCTGGGATTGGGTAGATCAGGGGTTGTATGTGAAAGACAAAAACGGCCGTTCGTACATTAACCACATCAACTACATTGACGGAGCCAATGCGGGTGACGGCCTCGTAAATCCAGACCGCGTTCCGCAGCCCGAAATCAATGAAGTGAAACACGTGTACCAATACGTGAAATTTACGCCCAAAGACACAATTTCACCCCAAAACCAGAGCATTACGCTCAGCAATGCCTATGATTTCCTAAGCCTGCGACCTTTTAAATTGGTGTGGGAATTGTTGGAAAACGGGAAGTCGATTCAGCAGGGAGAAATCAATGAGTTGAATGTGTCTCCGGGAGCACAACAAGCCGTAATGATTCCGTTCACTATTCCTGCTTCCGGTACAGGGGCGGAATATTTTTTGAACGTAAGCCTGAAACTCAAAGAAGCCACCCCGTGGGCATCGGCAGGACATGAGGTAGCTTATCAACAATGGTACGTGAAAACGACGTCAACGCCTAAACCGGCCATTACCTGGCCGGCGACTTCAACAGTTAAAGTAGGGTTGGTACGTGGCGGAGGAATTCAATTGACCAATGCGCAATTCAAGATAATTTTTGACCGAAAATCAGTTGGTATCAGTTCGTTTATTTACAAAAATCGCGAATTGATAGCCAACCCGCTCCAGCCCAATTTTTGGCGTGTACCTACTGATAATGACGAGGGTGGAGGAAAAGCAAGTTTTGCGGCTCGTTGGCGCGCGGCAGGATTGAACAGTTTGCGCAGGGTGGGTGGTGATATACGCGTAGAACAAATTGGGCTTTCCATAGCTCGTGTGCATACACAGAGTACATGGGTAGGCAGAGCGGGGGTCAGTTTTACAGTCAAAACAACCTACACTGTTTTTGGTTCGGGCGATATGGAAGTCAAAAATACAGTGACTGTGAATGGCAATAACGTGCCTCCGCTTCCTAAAGTGGGAATGCAAATACAGCTTCCCGCTTCATTCCGAAATCTGAGTTGGTACGGACGCGGACCTTTTGAAAGTTATTGGGATCGTAAATCGTCGGCACGGATAGGAGAATACAGCGACTTGGTGGCCAATCAGCACTTTCCGTACACAATGCCGCAAGAAAACGGAAACAAAACGGATGTTCGTTGGGCCGCAGTAACGGATTCGGTTGGAGTAGGACTGTTAGTGATGGGAAATCCAACCCTTAATTTCAGCGCCCATGATTATACCGATGCCGATTTGTTAGCCTCAAAAATTACCCAAAACTTAACGCGTGGTCGGGTAACTACCCTTGACTTTGATTACCAACTCATGGGACTTGGTGGTGATGATAGCTGGACTCCTCGTACGCATCCAGAATATTTATTGACGGAGAAGGAGTATACCTATTCATTTCGTTTGCGACCTTTTGATGCAACGGCCCCATTAGCAGTGATTACACAAACTGTATTGCCCGAAATAACGGCGCAATCACAGGCTGCTTCTGAGTTGGGAGCCCCTGCTTCCGTTGTAAAAGAGGGAACTCAGGGAGGGGCTTCACAAACCAATGAAGATCAGGAAGCAGCCATTAAAAAAGCTGAAGCAAGGAAATTCGTAAAGAAAAAGCCAACACGGAGAAAATCTTCTAAAAAGAAGAGGAGGAGATAAAATCAGCGTATTTTATTTCGGTGCGCTGCACCTCTCTTTTTATTTATCCAACGGCTTTCCTACAAATATTGAGGGGGGCTGCCCGTGCGGTACTACGTACCTGAAACAAACAAAAAAGTCGGGTTCTCACCCGACTTTTTTGCAAACTGCTGCTTACTTCTTCTCCGGCAACAACACCACTTTGATAAAGTTGGTATCGTTAAGGTACTTATTGGCAGCTGCTTTGGTGCTTTCAACCGTAATTTTGTTCAGTTGTTTTTCCCAATCCAACACGCTCTTAGGGTCTTCATTATTGGTGTAAGCACCAATAAGTTGTCCTTGCCAAAAACCGTTCTCTTTCATTTGGACTTCCATAGAGCGGCGAGTTTCGGCTTTAAACTTATCAATGTCGCCTTGTGTAGCACCGTTTTTCTTGATTTCGTCAAGGACTGCTAACGTTTTGGTTGCCAATTCTTCCACACGCTCCGGACCTGTACCATAACCGATACGGAAGTTATAACGAGGCACGGGAATTTTGCCATACGTAGCTCGTGCACCAATGCCGTAAACACCGCTTTCTTTCTCACGAATTACTTCGATAAGTTTGATGTTCAGGATTTCTTCCAAGGCGTCTAATTGCCAATTGTTATCATCATTGTACTCGTAATCGCCGCTGTACACTAAAGATGCCTGGCTTTTTTGCTCAATACCTTTGTACACCTTCTTATCTATGCGTCCTTTAGGAGTGCGGATACCCAAGTCACGGAACGATTCTTTCTTGTTTAAAGTAGGCAATGCACCCAGGTATTTTTCAAGTAAAGGCTTGATTTGCTCTACTTTAAATGAACCCGTGAAGAAAAAAGTAAAATCGGCAGGGTCGGCAAAACGCTCTTTGTAAATGGCATAAGCACGGTCAGCGTTGGCCATATCCCAACGCTCTACACTGATAGGCAGGCGTCGGAAGCTATTGTTCCCTAAAATGATGCTTAAGCTGTCTTGAAATACTTTTTCCGGCGAAGGAGAAGCCGTCATATTTTGAATAGCAGAGCGTTGGGTCGTCATAAATCCTTTGATGACTTCATCATCTTTGCGAGGCTTGGTGAAATAGGCATAAATCAATTGAAATGCCGTTTCGAGGTCTTTAGGGCTGCAACTTCCTGAGAATCCTTCTTCATTTTCTCCCACAAATGGACTAACGTTGACTACTTTACCTGTCAGGTATTTTTTCAACGCGTTTTGACTGAATTCTCCCACGCCGCTTTCTTCAACCACCGCATCCGAAAGTCCGGCACTCATGTAGTCCTTGTCTGAGTAAAGCGATGTTCCTCCCTGGCTTCTGGCTCCAATAAGGATTTCGTCATTTTTAAACTCGGTTGGTTTCAAAACCACCTTTACGCCATTGCTCAACGTAAGCTCTGTGGCGCCGATTTCGGCAATTTGTTTGGTAGAGGCAGTGCTTCCGGCTTTAGGAAGATTTTCTACCAATGGTTTGTTGACCACTTTGTCTTCGTAAGCTGTTACATCTTTTCCTGCGCTGTTTACCCATTCCAATATTTTTGCTTCAGTTGGCAACTTATCCTTATCTTTTTCCGAAGCCATCACAATCACCGTACGATTATCAGGTGTCAAGTATTTGGCTGATAAGTTATTTATCTCTTCGATTTTGATGCCGTCCAATTGTTCTTTTACGAATTCGTAGTAAAATTCAATTCCGGTAGCCGGGGAGCCTTCCAGAAAATGATTCATGTACTCACTGACGTAGTTAGCCGACTTGGTTTTGTCTTTTTCCTTAAAACGTCTTTCTACGCCGGTCATCAATTGTTTTTTAGTACGGTCTAACTCACTGGCCGTAAACCCAAAATTTTTGACCCGAATACCCTCATTCAATACCGCTTTAAGGGCACCTTCCAAGTTGCCGTCTTTGGCGACTGCGATATTAAAGAAGGCATCGTAATCTCCAATAAAACCTCCGTAACTCGCTCCGCCAAATAAGAAAGGAGGAGCTGCCTGTTGAGTAAGTTCCTGCAAACGAGCCTGCAACATTTGATTGAATAACGTACGTTTGATGGATTCACGAGAATCGTTCAACGTTTTTTCTTCAGCCTTTGGAAGCTTGGTTAATACCTGAGCCATCATGTAAGGTTGTTCCGGGTCGGTTACAATGGCTACCCGAGTTCCTTTAAAGTCTGCAATGGGATATTTGCCGAAAGGTCTGGGTTTTACGGCGGCCGGAATAGCGCCGAAACGTTCTTTGATGGTTTTCTCTACTTGGTCAATGTCAAAATCGCCTACCGCAGCGATCGCCTGCAAATCAGGACGGTACCAGGTTTTATAGAAATTGCGGATGGTTTCGTGCGTAAAGTTTTTAAGAATATCTTCCGTTCCAATCACGGTACGTTTACCATATTTAGAATCACCTACCAAAATAGGCATCCATTTATCACGCATCCGTTGTTGGGCTCCTTTCCCACCGCGAAATTCCTCCAAAATCACGCCACGCTCTTTGTCGATTTCCGCGCCTTCAAAAGTGATGTTATGCGCCCAATCTTCCAACACGATAAATGCCTTGTTGAAAATGTCGGCGGAATCCGTAGGAACCGGAAGTTGATAGACGGTTTGGTCCTGACCTGTAAAAGCATTTAAATCATCCCCAAATTTAACTCCTGCTCGCTGAAGGTAGCTAATCAACTCATTTTTTGGAAAACTTTTGGTTCCGTTAAAGGCCATGTGCTCTGTAAAGTGCGCCAAGCCGTTTTCTTTGTCCTCTTCCTGAATGGCTCCTACTTTATTGATTAAATACAACTCCGCCCGCTTTTTAGGTTCTTCGTTTTTGCGGATATAATACGTCATCCCATTAGGTAGTTTTCCATAGCGAACTTTTGGATCAAACGGAATGGGCTTTTTGAGGTCGGTTTGGGCAAAGGCTGCATTTACCCAAATGAATACTGTTGCGATGAGCAGTAATTTGGTTTGTTTCATGGATTTATAAAGTTTAATTGGATAATTGATTTCTGATAAAACAAGTTGTTTACGCACATGTTCACAAATTATTGTGGATAAACGGTCGAAATAAAGGTTTGATGATAAAATGATACTTTTGAAGGAATTTTTAAAAACGAAAAAGTTAGTTTTTGCAAAAAAAGTAGAATAAATGTTATTCGACGATTCTTATAAAACCATAGTCAAACCTGTTGAAGGTTTCTTCCGTGACCGCGGAAGTAAATTTTTAGCATACGCGTATCCCATTCAGAATGAAGAAGATACCAAAATATACTTATCCGAATTGCGCGAAATACATCCCAAAGCGGTTCATCATTGTTATGCCTATCGCCTCGGCCTTGACCGTACTCAGTACCGCGCCAACGATGACGGTGAGCCCTCGGGCTCGGCGGGGAAACCTATTTTAAATACCATCTATTCTCATGACCTCACCAACCTACTCGTAGTGGTAGTCCGCTATTTTGGCGGTACACTTCTCGGAGTGCCTGGGCTTATCAATGCCTATAAAGTGGCTACCGATGACGCACTCAAACAGGCTCAAATTATTACCAAACACGTGTGCGATGTGTACACACTTTCTTATCCTTATGAACAGATGAACGAGGTAATGAAAGTGATAAAAACCTTTGACCTTATCCCTCAAAATCAGCAGTTTGATAACGAATGTAGTCTCCAAATTGAAATCCGAAAAACCCTGCTCAATCAGGTGCTGGGACGATTGGAAAAAATTGAGTCGTTGCAATTGGATTACAAAAAGACAATCTGAAAGCTATTGGAATGCGAAGTAACGGAGGCAAGGAATAACGGGTTGCTCCCTGTCTCCCTGTTCAGTTATTAACCGATAAATGCCGGTGGTCAGTACCAATTGTAAAACAGAACAAAGATAACGAAAACCAGCCCAACCGTTAAATACCCCATTCTGCGGGAAATGCAAGGTAGCGGCTCTCGAAAAAACAAATAATTACGGCAGGATTCTTTAGGAAAGAATTATCTTTGGAGACTCAAAAAGTGCCATTAAAACCCATGCTGAAAAAAGAACGTTACCGCCTGCTGATTGACCATTTCTCGCAGAAATTCCCTACCGCTGAAACAGAACTCCATTATTCTAATCCTTACGAACTTTTAGTCGCTGTGATATTGTCGGCGCAGTGTACCGATAAGCGAATTAATATGGTCACGCCGGCCCTGTTTGAGCGGTTTCCTGACCCGCAGGCATTGGCCATGAGCTCGGTTGAGGAAGTGTTTCACTACATTCGTTCGGTGTCTTATCCCAATAACAAGGCCAAACATCTGGTCGGGATGGCGCAGATATTGATGGATAAATTTGGCGGAGAAGTACCCAGCACCATTGAAGAGTTGCAACTCATGCCCGGTGTTGGTCGCAAAACGGCCAATGTCATTGTTTCCGTCATTTATAATCAACCTGCTTTGGCGGTAGATACCCACGTTTTTCGGGTTTCTCACCGCTTAGGTTTAGTCCCCAAAACCGCCACCACTCCTTTTGCGGTTGAAAAAGAAGTGGTTAAGAATGTCCCTGATGCCATCATTCCCATATTCCATCATTGGTTGATTTTGCATGGGCGTTATGTGTGCTTGGCGCGGACTCCACAGTGCCAAAAGTGCGAATTAACTCATTTGTGTAAATACTTTGAAGCGTTGGAAAAGAAGAAAAACAGGTAACGAAGCATTGTTGTTTTGACAAATAATGTGGGTAGATGTCCGTACCACAAAGATTTGGCGTATTTTTGCGATTCCAATTTTATTTTGACCACCGATATTCCGATGAAACAAGTCTATTTTACGGCAGGCCCCGCAGAAATGTATCCTACTTTTGAGCACCATTTGCGTACCGCTGTCGAAAACCAACTTGGCTCAATCTCTCACCGTAGCCAAAAATTCAGAGATATTTACAAGTTCACGGTCGAGCAACTTCACACCTTGATGGACATCCCCGACACCCACGCAATTTTGTTTACCGGCTCAGCGTCGGAAGTATGGGAGCGGATATTGTTGAATTGTGTCGAGCACGAAAGTTTTCATTTGGTTAATGGCTCATTTTCCAAGAAATTCTACGAGTACGCGGTTTCGTTACGCAAGTACGCTCACAAACAGGAAAAGCCTTTTGGTGAGGGCTTTGACTATGCCGAAATCGAAGTGCCCGAATACGCCGAAGTAATTTGTGTAACGCACAACGAAACGAGTTCGGGGGTACAAATGCGCGAGCCAGATATTCATAAACTCAAGCGCAGTAACTCCAAAAAAATCATCGCCGTTGACATTGTTTCATCGGCTCCTTATCCAGAGTTGGATTTTGGAGTGATAGATACCGCGTTTTTTTCGGTGCAAAAATCCTTTGGATTACCAGCTGGTTTGGGCGTTTGGATTGCGAACGAAAAGTGTCTGGCCAAATCAGAACGTTTGCAGAAATACGAAGATGCGACCATCGGAGCGCATAATAGCCTGCCGGCCCTTTGGAAGAATTTCAAAACCTACGAAACACCTGCTACTCCCAACGTTATCGGGATTTATTTGCTTGGTAAAATTGCCGAAGACCTTAACGCCATCGGAGCGGAGACAGTTAGGAAGCAAACGGAAGAAAAATACAAAGTCCTCAATAAATTTGTGGAAAGCAGCAGCAATTTTAGCCCGTCGGTGGCTGAAGAAAGACACCGCTCGCGGACGGTTGTGGTAGCGAATACCAAAAAACCTTCTGCCGAGGTGATTGCTCAAGTCAAAAAAGCCAACATGATCGTAGGAAGCGGTTACGGTCCTTTTAAAGAAAGTCAAATCCGTATTGCCAACTTTCCCGCGGTTTCATTGGAACAAGTGGAAACGCTGATTGGAGAGTTGAAGAAAATGGAATATTAATCTTTATCAAACCTCACAGGTTTTTATAACCTGTGAGGTTTAGAAGGTGTCAATAACCGAATCACTTGCTCGTGTTGTGGATAAGTTGTTAATAAATCGGCTTGCTCGGCCAATTCAAAGTCAGCAAAGTCAAAGCCCGGTGCTACTGTACAACCAACTAACGAATAAGCAGTTTCTGAATCGGGTTTGGAACCAAACCAAGTACCCGCAGGAACTACAGCCTGAAACACTTCACCCTTGTCGGGGTTTGCGCCTAATTTAATGATTTCAAGGCTGCCGTCTACGTGAATTACATACACATTCAACGGCCCCCCTGCGTAGAAATGCCACATTTCGTCGGCTTGGATACGGTGGAAGGCTGAAAAATGATGGTTTTCCAATAAAAAATAAATTCCCGTACTGAAACTTCTGTCTCCCGAAAAACGAGCGGGTAACGCTTCCTTCGAAATTAGTTCGGCAGCTCGATACGTCTCCGCAAAATATCCTCCTTCGGGATGCGGCTGCATTTGATATTTTTCAACCCAATAATTGGCTGGTTTCATTTCTATTTCTTTCACACATTAAATATAATATCACTGTGTATCAATCCGGTAACATTGAAGGTAGGAATTATAAAACGATTAAAGGCGGTGTTTTCCGTTTTGGCATGTAGTACTCCTCTTAATGTTCCAATTGTAAGCATAGCCAAATGGGTCGCAAAACCTTGAGGAACAATAACTGAAGTAGAGTTAAAACTTTTAAATTGTTCCCAATCATTGGGAGCAACAGTAAAATAGCAAGCTATTTTGATGATAATAAAAGGCTTACTTTCCTGTTCAAAACGGAAAAGTATATTGACCATAATGCGCTTAGTTTGCGTATCAATACCAAAGTTTAATTCAGGTTTTCTTTCTCTTCTTCAAAAGAGTCAGATATCAGGGCAAACTGCTCTGTGACTATTTTAGAAAGGGTGAATCCAATGATTTTTTCTGTTGTTTCCATTAGGCGGCCATTGCGTAAGAATATTCTCCTGCTTGATTACTCCAATTAGCCATTTCTTGTTGGCTCATAATCATTATTTCAATAATTTGCTGTTGCGAGCTAAAACTGAATAATCCTTCAAATTCTATTTGTTCATAGGTATTTGTAATCAAGTAATTATTTGTGAGTTCAATTAACTGAACATTTAGCACGTTTTCAAGCCGGCTAATCGTCTCAAGAGTTAGATTTTCAGTCCCTTTTGCTATTTTGTTGATATATTGAGGACTGACTCCCATCGTATCAGCAAGTTCTTTTTGTGAGTTTGGATGATGCGCCTTGTTTTTATTTTCTCGTAGAGTACGAAGTATTTTTAAAGCAATTTTCGCAGAACGATCAAGCCAATTTCGGTTGTTTTCATAGAATATAACGTCATCCATCTAAGTAGTATCTACTTGGGCAAGTTGATTTAGATTTTCTATCAGGAATTGATTTTTCATAGTTTTCAAGGTTCAAATTCAAAGAAACCGAAATCTGATTCATCAGTTAGGCCATTCTCTATTAAAAAGCGCTTTGTTATTTCTAATTTTTGAAGTTCGGCTTGCAAATGAGGCCGCTCATTCATCGTTTGAGTAAGTTTTATGGCTCCTCTGGATATGACGTATGTGTTTTCACTTATTCTGACAGCATAAATCCTTAACCAATCGGCTTTCGATTTTTCTTTGGAAAGCGATTTGAGTTGATATGAACTATTGGAAAGTGGACGAAAAATAGATTGCAATTTATTGGGGTCTGCCTCTTGTATCAATTGCAAAAACTTCTTCCTAAATCCAATTGCCTGTTTCCTTGTTCTTTCTATAGCCTCTTCAATACTGATTGAGCCATAAAAATTACTGTTCAAATCATCCTTATTTTCTTCAAAAAAGTTTTCCAAGTACTCAATGTCGGAAATCCATAAATCAAATAAGCGTTTAAATTCCATTAACTCATTATCATAAGCTACTGAGAATAATGTAGATTGTTGGATTGCAAAAATAGCGCCAATTCTCATTAAATAAACCTATAGGTGGATTTTATACTCCATACCCTGTTACCAACTTTTCAAATTGCTCCAACAACTTTAAGGTTCTGACACCCGGCTTGCCATCACCAACAATTTGGCGACCAATTTGAACTACGGGCATGACCCATTTGGTGGTGCTGGTGGTAAAAGCCTCGTCAGCTTCTTCCAACTCTTCGACGAGCAATGGACGAACTTCTACTTTAAACTCTTTTTCGGCTAATCCCAGTACAACGCGACGGGTGATACCGTGCAGGATATTTTGATGAGGCGTAATCAGGGTATCTCCTTTGAAAATGAAAAAGTTACTGCGGGTCAGTTCACTTACTTCGCCATCTTTGTGATACAGTAAATCGGCTGCTCCTTGTGATTTCATCTCGGCAGCAAGGCGAATCATGTGGAGATAATTGGTGCTTTTGAGTTCAGGCAGGTCACGTACAAATTCAAAAGGTAATACTTTGATACCACGATAACGCCCTTCGGGGTTGTCTTTGGGGAGGTTTTCGGCAATAATCAGCCAGTTAGGTTCTACTACGCTGACACTGTCGGGCGAATAACCGCCTGTCAATACAAAACGGTACGCAATATCGGGTTGATCAGCCAAGCGATACAACTCTGCCAACACCTCGGCGGTTTGGGCTTGAGTCATTGCTACGGGTAGGCGTAACACTTCGGCAGAGCGGGTAAAACGCGCCCAATACCAATCCCATTGAAAGGGAACACCGTTGTAAGTGCGGAAATAGTCAAATAGACCGTAGCCGCGCAATAAAGCAAGGTCGTTGATTTTGACAGAAGCCTGTTCGACAGGGATAATGGCGCCGTTGAAGTAGCAATGCATGGTTTTAGAAGCTAAGATGAGTAGCTGCAAAGATAGAATTTTTGGCATTAACCTTAATTAACATTATTTCAACGACCATTAACCTACTTCTGGGAAAAGGCAGCGTAGTTTTGTAGCGTTATCAAAAACCTATATAGCCATGTTTTTTGAATGTCGAGTGCAGAGTGCAGAATGTCGAATAAGTCAGTCAAACCAAACATTGAGAAGAAGATCCTTCGGTCGCTTCTCAATGTTACTGTTTGTATTTTCTTTTTTCCTTTTTACCCTACACTTTTCACCTACCACATTTGCCCAAAAAATTACTATCAAAGGAGCGCTTCGTGATACTGCCAATCGTCCGCTGGAAGGAGCTACGGTAATGTTGCTCGACGGAAAAGACACCTCTTTGGTTTCTTTTGCGCGATCACAATCAACGGGCGCTTTTGAATTTAAGAATATAGCTTCTGCCAATTATTTTCTAAAGGCCACTTTTATGGGGTTACAGCCACTGAATCAATTGATTACTCCGTCAGGTGGGGATGTATTAGATTTGGGCCCGATTCGGATGGCTCCCGTTCCAAAAGATTTGAAAGAGGTGGTTATCAAGGGCGAACGTGATCCCGTTACCATTAAGCAGGATACCATTGAATACAATGCAGGTTCCTTCAAAGTACAACCCAACGCAGTCGTTGAAGATTTGCTCAAACGCCTGCCGGGAGTAGAAGTGGCTCGCGACGGAACGGTCAAAGCCCAGGGACAGGAAGTGCGCCGCGTTACCATAGATGGAAAGGAGTTCTTTGGTCGTGATCTCAAAATAGCAACCAAAAACTTACCTGCGGATGCCGTGGACAAGGTGCAGGTATTTGACCGAAAATCGGATCAGGCACAGTTTACGGGAATTGACGACGGCCAACGTGAGAAGACAATCAATCTGTCGTTGAAAGAAGAAAAGAAAAAAGGTGTTTTCGGCAATGCTACTGCGGGAGTTGGCCCCGATAGCCGGTATTCACTCAAAGCCAATTTTAACCGCTTTACTAAAACTCGGCAACTATCGTTTTTGGGAATGGCCAACAACATCAACCAACAGGGTTTTTCGATTGATGATTACATGAACTTTACCAGAAATTCGCAACGCATGATGTCGGGCGGGGGAGTTCGTCTGCAATTTAATTCAGAAGATGATGCGACGATTCCACTCAATTTTGGCGGACGAAATAATGGATTTGTGACTTCGGGCGGAGCAGGTCTGAATTATAATGACCAACTTACCAAAAAGACCGAATTGCAAAGTAATTATTTCTATAATCAACTTGACCAACTCATTGAGCGCGAGACCAATCGCGAGTCATTTGTGCCATCGGGCAGTTTTAAAACAAAACAAAATACGGCCCAAAATACCCGTAACGCTACCCACCGCGCTAACTGGACGATTGACCATAAAATCGATTCGTTGAATTTGTTGAAGTGGACAAATAACCTAAGCTACGCTCAAAACAATTCCAATATTGGCAGCAACAGCAGTTCGACCAATGCAAGCGGCGGGCTTGAAAACACCCTCCGGAGGTAAAAAAATTACGGATGCGGAGTTTGTTAAAAAACGCGATGAATTCATGAAAGAGATGGGCGGCCAAGGCGGTATTCGGATGATTCGGAATTAACACTTGATCACCCTGAAAGGGTCTATTTGACTCAGAAATTGTCAATAAAGTGATAAAAATGAGATACGCTAAGCCAAATATTACCTCATTGTCTTTGATGGTCGCCAGCCTATTATTGCTGGCGGCCTTTCAGGTGTTTTGGCTGCGCAAAGAATACAACGAACAAAAAAATATTTTACAAAAAGAAACCGACATCCTTTTTCAAAATACAATTCATGCGTTGGAGGATTCAGTCATTCAGAACAAGTTTAGAGTTCCCATGCAAGACGTTTTAAACGAAACTGTGTCCAAACTAATGACTAAATATCAGTTTAATAAACCTCAAGCAAAAACTACTCAAAAACTTACCTTTAGCTATTCTCAAAACCAAAAGACGTCCGTTAATCAGCCAAAACCTTCATCTCAAGTTAGTAGCAAGAATGCCGAAGCATCAGATAAGTTTAGAACATTTAATTTTATACAAATGGATCGCTTTTTGCAAGAATTTGGCGTTGATACTGTTATTTCTAACAAAGACAAAATGGTACATTTGTTAAGAAAAACCAATCCAGATGATATTCAAGGAGTTAAGTTTAATTCCATTGGTAATTTGGATGTTATCCTATCTGATACGACTACCCCAAAAAAATCACCAGTTCTAATTGTAAAGTCTCACAAACCCTCCGATACCCTCCAGCAATTATTTAGCAAAGTAGTTCGGGTAGTAATGCTCAATAAAAGTAAGCAAGATAGCCTTCCTCCGTTTAGCATCAATCCCTCAAAAACCAACGATATAAAAGTTTCGATTACGATAGACCCTTCTCAAAAAGCAAAGTCATCTTCTAAAACCGTCGAAAACCTTAAATCCAAAGACGCACATTTTACTTTTAGCTTAGCCCATGACTCCTTAAAAATCAACGATATTCAGCGGGCTTATGAAGGAAAAATTCAACAGGCCAAAATCTATTTATCGTTCCATATCGTCCGTCAATCACTCAACCAAAAAACCGATAGTAGCTCTAAACAAGCCCTTATCACTGCTCCCGTCATCACTACCATGCCTTTAGGCAGCACTTACGCCGCCATTTTCCCCAATTATCAAGGTTATTTATTTAAAAAAATCATCCCACAGGGTTTATTCGCCTTCTTCCTGCTTGCCATTACGGGACTGGCTTTTGGAGTAATTTACCGGAATCTCCAACAACAGCGACGCCTAACAGAGCTAAAAAATGATTTTATCAGTAACGTAACGCATGAATTGAAAACTCCCATTGCAACGGTTTCTGTGGCGATTGAAGCTCTGCAAAATTTTGGAGTAGCGCAAAACCCTAAACTGACGGAAGAGTATTTAGAAATTTCTAAAAATGAACTGAATCGACTAACGCTGTTGGTAGACAAAGTATTGAAAATGACAACTTTTGAACAACAGGGCTTGAACTTAAACCTTGAATCGGTAAACGTTTCTGATTTGGTTCAACAAGTGTTAGGTTCCTTGAAATTGCAGTTTGAGAAATACAGGGCAGAGGTAAGTTTCAATGTGATAGGACAGGGTTTTGTTATCTCGGCCGATAAAATACACCTGACCAATGTTATCTATAATTTACTGGACAATGCCCTGAAATACAGTGAAAATAAGCCTGATATCAAGGTTGAATTACAGGGAAACGACTCAGAAATCAAACTTTCAATAAGTGATAAAGGCATTGGAATTCTGCCGGAATACCAAGATAAGATTTTTGAAAAGTTTTTTCGCGTACCTACGGGCAACATGCATAATGTCAAAGGCTATGGTTTAGGCTTAAATTATGTAGCCTCCGTCATAAAACAGCACGGCGGTAAAATTGAAGTGAAAAGTGAATTGAACAAAGGCAGTATGTTTACGCTAACAATGCCGAAAATATAGGCGCAGGCCCGCTGCGCCCCCCGTGCGGTACCGCTTGCATCTGCCCGAATACAACGAATTTAACCCTGTTTGCGATATCAAATCAGATGCCTCCGGCATGACAAAATATGACCAAAATACTTTACGTCGAAGATGAGCCATTTTTGGAAAAAATCGTCAAAGAAAGCCTCGAAAGCCGTGGTTTTGAGGTAGGTATGGTAAGCGACGGTCGTGAGGTAGTGGAAGAATTCAAAAGATTTCAACCCATTATCTGTGTATTGGATATTATGCTTCCGCATCGCGACGGGTATGCGTTAGCGCAGGATATTCGTCAATTGAATCCAGAAATGCCGATTATCTTTCTAACAGCCAAAACCCAGACTGAAGACGTACTGAAAGGCTTTCAAAGCGGTGGTAATGACTACATTCGTAAGCCATTCAGTATGGAAGAATTAATTGTTCGTATTCAAAATTTACTTCAACTTACCCAACAAAAAGTCACAACAGCGGTTGCACCCAATGGTCATTTTGAATTGGGAGAATATACTTTTTATCCTCATCGCTACGAACTTCATCACGGCACTCAACTTCGTAAACTTTCTCATCGAGAAACAGAACTTCTTTCTATTTTAGCCGAAAACCTCAATTTTACCGTTAACCGACGTGATATGCTTTTGCGCGTTTGGGGTGACGATTCGTTCTTCAATTCCCGAAATTTAGACGTGTATATCACTCGCCTGAGAGACTATCTGCGAGAAGATTCTACCCTTGAAATTTTAACATTAAAAGGAGTCGGCTATCTGTTTAAGTCTCATCGGTATTGATTTGCAACAAAATCTCAAAATCTACCTAAAATCGCGTAGCTTCTTATTGGATTTTTTCATAGTATTGTTGGCACAGAAAAACCGTTTGCCTCAGGAATTTTCTGGACAATATTAAAAAATACAGATTTGCCAATACCTTACAAGTAAAATCACAGCTTTTATTGTTTTATCAAAGGGCTTATTTTTTGATGAAGCATAAATAAATAGTATTATTGCAAATTGTAATCTTGAAATAATTCATTTTTTACTTTGAATTGTACATTAACCCGCGCTTAACTGTGGAAAAAAAACCAAAAAAAAATCTCCTTTTTGAAGTAGCTTGGGAAGTCTGTAACCAAGTCGGGGGGATATACACCGTCATTCGTAGCAAAGTCCCCGCAATGGTGGATCAGTGGGGGGATGAATATGTATGCTTGGGCCCCTATTTCCCCCAACGTGCCCTTACTGAATATGAGCCTATTACCTCTGATGATGGCTCGGGCATTTATCAGGTTGTCCAAAAAATGCGAGAAGAAGGGTATGAAGTAGAATACGGGTATTGGCTTATTACGGGCAAACCGCGTGTGGTACTGTTTGACCATCGAAGCATGGCCAGACACATGGATCGTATTAAGTATAATCTATGGGAACGTCACCAAATTCCGACCATCAATGTCGAAGATTTAGTCAATCAGACGATTGCTTTTGGTGAAATGGTCCGTGTTTTCCTGACCTACTTTGCTCAGGATTACGCCAAAAAGTTTGAAATAACGGCGCATTTCCACGAATGGATGGCGAGCTCAGGGCTACCTGATTTGCGCAGAGAAGATGTTCGTATTGCTACTGTATTTACGACCCATGCGACCATGCTGGGGCGATACATTGCTTCCAATGAACGCGATTTTTATCATAAGCTGCCGTTTTTTGATTGGAAACACGAAGCTCGGTATTATAACATTGAAGCTCAGGCAACCATTGAACGCAGTGCTTACCTGAGTGCGCACGTCAGCACTACAGTGAGCGACGTGACTGCTCGCGAGTGTGAAGTATTTTTGGGAAAATACCCGGATCTGGTACTGCCAAACGGACTAAATATTCAGCGTTTTGCGGCGGTTCACGAGTTCCAGAATCTGCACATGAAATACAAGGAAAATATCCACGATTTTATCATGGGTCACTTTTTCCAAAGCTATTCCTTCAATTTAGAAAAAACGCTGTATTTCTTTACTTCGGGGCGTTATGAGTATGTGAATAAAGGATACGACATCACGTTAGAAGCGCTTGCCCGATTGAATTGGAAAATGGTGCAGGCCAAAATGGACATGACCGTGGTGATGTTTATCGTAACCAAGCAACCCTACCATTCCATCAATCCGGATGTATTGCAATCTCGTGCGGTATTGGGCGAAATTCAGGATACGTGCGAAGCCATTGAAAAACAAATCGGCGACAAGTTATACATGGCTTCGGCTTCTTCCAGCGACCATCATTTGCCTGATTTGAACCAGTTTGTGGACGAATATTGGCGTCTTCGTCTTCGTCGTACCATTCAAACCTGGAAAACCAAACGGTTGCCACCTTATGTGACGCACGATTTGAAAAGCCCCGATTCGATTACAGCTTATTGTGAGCAGTCAGGCTTGAAAAATCACGAACAGGACCGCGTTAAAATCGTCTATCACCCTGATTTTATTGCCTCTACCAATCCGCTTTTTGGATTGGATTACGGGCAGTTTGTGCGGGGGTGTCATTTGGGGATTTTCCCAAGCTACTATGAACCATGGGGCTATACGCCGTTAGAATGTGTGGTACGCGGAATTCCAACAGTTACCAGTGATTTGTCAGGTTTTGGGGACTTTATCATGCAAATCATGCGTGATTATGAGAACCGAGGTATTTACGTGATTAATCGTAAAACCCAGAACTTTGACCAGGCTGCCGATCAATTGGCCAATATCCTGTTCAAGTTTGTACGAATGAACCTGCGCGAACGGATTCAGCAACGCAATAAAGTGGAGAATATTTCCGATGTTTTTGATTGGGGAAATCTGCGCTCTTACTATGATACAGCGCACGATTTAGCCGCTAAAAAAGCGTTTAAAACGACGGTGAATTAATCATTATACCTCGATTTAACCTCGGCAAGGTTCTGAAACTTGCCGAGGTTTGCTTTTAAAGCTTAACAACTTCTCCAACTCCTGCCAATACAAGCAGTTGTTGATTCTCCGGCTCTTTTTGAAGTTTTTGTAATTCACGATACGCATCTCCCAACGGTTCATCTGATAAATCAAAAGTACCATAGTGCATGGGAATAAAGCGTTTTGCTTTCATTTCATGAGCAGCCTTGGTCGCATCCTTGGGCCTTGCGTGACTGGCGGCCATAAACCATTCCGGCTTGTAAGCTCCTACGCCCAGCAGCGCCACGTCCACTCCGCCAAAATACTTGGCAAAATCCTTGTAATGAGTTCCATAACCTGAATCGGAACCAAAATAAATGCTCTTGCCATTGGCCCGAATCAAATAAGCACCCCACAAGCTTTTATTCGTATCGTTGAGATAGCGTCGGCTCCAATGACGAGCGGGCAGATAAATGATTTCGATTTTGGAAGTATCTGTTTGATAGGCTTGATACCAACCTGCTGCCTGAATATTAGTACTGTTGGTCCACTTTTTGAGTAATCCATCCAATTCCAGCCCCGTCAGATACGTAGTGTTAGGGTTTTGCGGGGCTAACGTTTTCAGGCTTTTTTCATCACAGTGGTCGCGGTGGTTGTGGGAGGCAATGATGTAATCAATATTTTTTAATTCAGAAACAGCTACGGGCAACTCTGAATATCGTTTCATCAACGCCGAAGGACTTTTTAGAACCGGGTCCGTAAGGATACTGACACCGTTGAGTCGAATAAAAAAGGTAGCATGTCCAAGCCACACCACACAGTCTTCAGTGTTGGTTAAAAAGTCGGAGTTTTTCGTTACTTTTAATCGAAACGTATCTTTTTGTTTTTCAGCTTTTTGAGGATTGGTTTCCCGTTGCCACCGCCACAAATCTCGGAATCCCGGCAAAGCTTCGAGGTTTTCGTTGAGAAAACGGCCTTCCGGATTTACAGGATTCCCTTTCCAGTCAATACGAACTGTTTTCAAATCTGTATTTGACCGATAACTCCCTATGGTCCAATTGAAATCTTCGTATAGGAAGAAATAAAATAGGGTTGTCAGAAGCAGGATGAGAATAAAGCTGATAAGCATTTTTTTAGAGCGGAAAATAGGTCTCAAAATAGGAAGATTCAGTAGTACTTGAAACAGGCTATGAAGTTGCATAGTTCGCCAGCATGTTATAAATTCACAATCATTTGCTTTAAGATTTTAAACCCTTCTACTTTTTATGGCTACTGCTTTACCCACCCGTATTTCGTCGGTAGATGTCTATCGCGGTTTTGTAATGTTTTTAATGATGGCCGAAGTACTTGAATTCGGGCATATTTCCAAATCGTTGCCTGAAAGCTCCTTTTGGGCATTTTTAGCCTTTCATCAAGACCATGTCGAATGGGTGGGTTGCTCGCTGCATGATTTGATACAGCCTTCCTTTTCGTTTTTGGTGGGTGTAGCATTGCCTTATTCCATTGCAAGTCGAATCGCCAAAGGACAATCGTTTGGTGCCCTTTTCGGTCATACCCTTCAGCGCTCCCTGATTTTGATTTTTCTGGGCATTTTTCTGCGTTCTATGCACCGAGAACAAACCAATTTTACGTTTGAAGACACGCTAACCCAAATCGGCTTAGGGTATCCTTTTTTGTTTTTGGTGGGATTCCGTCCTTTTCGCACTCAACTCATTATATTATGCACTATTTTAGTAGGATATTGGCTGGCTTTTGTCCTATATCCACTTCCGGGTGCTGGGTTTGATTATGCTGCCGTGGGTGTTACATCCGATTGGGAACACAATTTGAAAGGATTTGCTGCTCATTGGAATAAAAATACAAATCTCGCCTGGTCGTTTGATCAATGGTTTCTGAATCTTTTTTCGCGTGAAAAACCTTTTATTCGCAACGGAGGCGGATATGCCACGTTAAGCTTTATTCCAACGCTTGGTACTATGATTTTAGGGCTTGTAGCGGGCCAATGGCTCAAAAACAAAGATTTACCGATTGAAAAAGTAAAACGTTTCGCAATAATTGGAGTAGGACTTTTGATAGTAGGCTCCATTTTAAATTGGACGGGGATTTGTCCGAATGTGAAACGTATCTGGACGCCCAGTTGGGTGTTGTTCAGCGGTGGTTGGTGCTTTATTTTATTGGCCGCTTTTTACTGGATTGTGGATATTAAAAATTACAAAAAGGCCTTCTTTTGGTTGATGGTGATTGGTATGAATTCCATTGCAGCGTATGTAATCTCCCATACGTTAGTAGAGTTTATCCATCATTCTTTCCAAATTCACGTAGCAAAAACGTACGATCAATGGTTTGGAGAGGCCTATGCTCCTTTGGTTCATGGAAGCGTTATTTTATTCAGCGAGTGGTTGATTTTGTACTGGATGAACCGAAACCGCATCTTTGTACGTATATAACCAACTTTGTTGGCATAAATTTTGGACTTTTCAAATATAGACTCTACTTTTGTAGTGCCGTCCGAAAAGGCGGCATTTAATTTATGTCTATAAATCTATATAATCAATATACCATACATAGTATTAGACTTTTAGCTTTTACCGGTTTGGCATTGATAGAATTAGATTCATTTTAGAATGACTTCCCAAAACTATACCACCGAATTAAATTAAAAGGGCTATGAATTCAATTACAAAATCGACGGAGATGACCACTGAAAAGCCACAGGAAAGAAATATTGAAGAATGGCTTTGGGTTGGGATACCTATCACCTTATTGACCTGTATTTTAGGGTATTTGATTTACAAGCACGCGGGGAGTTTTACTATACAGGCTTTTAAAGACGGTTTTGACTCCGATTTGGTTTTTTATCTTTTGGTGGGAATTGGGGCGCAGTTGGTGGATGGCTCGTTGGGTATGGGTTACGGCGCTACAGCTACATCGTTTTTATTGACATTGGGAGTGCCGCCGGCTGTCAGTAGTACGAGTGTTCACTTGTCCGAAATGTTTACGACGGGTGCATCGGCTATTTCTCATTTCAAATTTAAAAATATTAATAAAAAGCTGTTCAGAACTTTACTGATTCCCGGAGTAATCGGCTCAATCATTGGAGCTTATTTGCTTTCTGATGTGATTGACGGAAATGTTATTAAGCCGTATATTTCAGCCTATATGGTCGTTTTAGGGTGTATCATTGTGAGTAAAGGAATTAAGAAAAATAACGTTAAAAAACCGACGAAACGTTTGGGCGTTTTGGCCATTTTCGGTGGCTTTATGGATGCCGTCGGCGGTGGAGGATGGGGACCCATCGTAACTTCTACGCTCATTGGTCGTGGCCGTGACCCGCGCTATACCATTGGGTCGGTCAATGCTGCTGAATTCGCGGTTGCCTTTGCAAGTGGTGTCACTTTTCTTCTTTTTGAAGGGATTAACAGCTGGCAGGTAGTATTGGGATTGATGGTTGGTGGTATGATAGCCGCTCCGTTTGGTGCCTATTTAGTAAATAAAGTAAACCGTAAGCCATTGATGGTCATTGTAGGTTTATTGGTGATTTTCTTAGGATTAAGGGTAGTGTTGAAGGCAATATTGTAGTATAATGTGTAATTTTGCGGCCTAACTCATTTAGGTTGTTTTAAAAGACTTGGAACGGTTGTAGTCATTGATGTATAAACATTCAAGTCTAAATTTTTAAGAAAAAGTATGAAACGTCAGACCAAAGCGATCCGTATCCAGACCAAGAAGACGCAATACCGCGAACATTCTACCCCTTTATTTCTTACTTCCAGCTTCTCATTTGAGTCGGCCGAACAAGGCAAAGCGCTTTTTGATGAAACCGAAGAAGGCAATATCTATAGCCGTTTTTCTAATCCAAGTGTTCAGGAGTTTGTGGATAAAGTATGCATGTTGGAAGGCGCCGAAGAAGGTCTTGCTACAGCTACGGGAATGGCAGCTGTCTTTGCAAGCATGGCGGGACTTCTCAAGTCAGGCGACCATCTTATTGCCTGTCGGGCGTTGTTTGGGTCGGCGCATCAGATTATTACGCAGATTTTTGCTAAATGGGGTATTACCTATACGTATTTGGATGCGGATGCTTCCGAAGAACAATGGGAAGCCGCTGTTCAGCCTAATAGCCGCATGATTTATCTGGAAACCCCTTCCAATCCCGGATTGGAGTTGGTCGATTTGGCCATGATTGGTCGGATTTGTAAAAAACACAATTTAATTTTTAACGTTGATAACTGCTTTGCCACGCCGATTATTCAAACACCGGCTGATTTTGGAGCAGATTTGATTGTCCATTCCGCGACTAAATTCATGGATGGCCAGGGACGCGTATTGGGAGGAGTGGTGGTTGGAAAAGCAGAGTATATTGCACCGATTCGCTTTTTCTGTCGCCATACCGGTCCATCTATGTCTCCGTTTAATGCATGGACGTTGAGTAAAAGCCTCGAAACGCTTGAATTACGCATGGAGCGTCATAGCCAAAACGCGTTGCGTTTGGCCGAAGCCTTGGAAGCATTGCCCGAAGTGAAAAAGGTAAATTATCCCTATTTGCCAAGCCATGCTCAATACGAATTGGCCAAAGCACAAATGAATGCGGGTGGTGCCATTGTAACTATTGAATTGGAAGGCGGATTTGAACGCGTAAGTGCATTTATGCAAGCGTTGACTATTCCAACGTTGTCTTCAAATTTAGGAGATACGCGTACGATTATCACCAATCCATTCACGACCACTCATTCCAAACTCAAACCCGACGAAAAAGCAGCGTTGGGAATTACGGAAGGGGTGATTCGGATTTCGGTAGGCTTGGAATCGGTTGAGGATTTAATTGAAGACTTTACACAGGCGGCGGTTGTGAGCGCAGAGGCGGTTGCAACTGTATAAAAATAATGAAAAATTCACCTGCTTTTGCTTGTTGGATGATTGCTGGATTGTCTTTGGTAGTAGGAATTTTTTCACAAGATAAAATTATTGATATCCAATTCCATGATACCTATTTTGTAATCAGTCAGCTTTATTTGTCTCTCTTTTTTTCTTTTGTTTTAGGATTGGAAGCGGTTGGCTACCAATTAATTGAAAGAAATAAAGGAAGATTAATTAGAGGGCTTAATTGGATTCATTTAGTTTTAACATTCGGCAGTATTTCTGTATTATTTTTAGTGAGCATTGATCCTGACGCTATTATCGGCAACCAATCTGAATTTAAACGCTGGCAAAGCCTTGAAGCGGTTTCAATAGGGGCAGTTTTATTATTTGTGTTTTCACAATTAGTGTATTTGCTAAATCTTGGTATTGGTTTTTTTAGGAGAATAAAAAATTGAAGAAGATGCTAATACAATAACTACTGAAACCCAATTTCCTCCACTTTCACATCCTGAATGGCACACAGAGGAAATTTTTTAAATAGAAAACACAGACGAACCAATACCAGGAAAAGATGTGTTACGGCAATACGAAGTGACTGATTGTGGGGCCAAAAGAGGCAGAAAAAAAGACCAAATTCTTCATCAACGATTTTATTAAAAGGGCTTTAAGCCTGTCTAAAGTAAGCATACGAATGCTTTAAATAGAAAACAATATACAATATAAATTCGATAGAATTAAAAATGCAGACAGAGGTATTAACCCATACAGCTTCGTCGTTGCAGGAACAACTACTAGGCAAAACCGAAGTAGAATCATTACGCTTGTTAGCGGAAATGTTTCCTGGACAGGTGGCTTTTTCGACTAGCTTGGGATATGAAGACCAAGTGATTACGGATATGATTTTGGCTAACGGAATTGACATCCGAATCTTTACTCTGGATACGGGACGAATGTTTCCAGAAACGTATATGACGCTCCAGAAAACCAATAATCGCTACGATACTAAAATCGAAGTGATGTTTCCCAAAAACGAAGCAGTTGAACAACTGCTAACGGAAAAAGGCCCTTTGAGTTTTTACGAGTCCATCGAAAATCGCAAAGAGTGTTGCTTTATTCGCAAAGTAGAGCCTTTAAACCGTGCGTTGAAAGGCGTAAAAATTTGGGTAACGGGTATTCGCGCCGAACAATCGCCCAATCGTACCGATATGCAGGACATTGAGTGGGACGGAGGACACGATTTGTTTAAATACAATCCTCTTTTGCCTTGGACATTTGAGCAGGTAAAAAACTACGTGAAAGCACATAATGTGCCCTATAACCCATTGCATGACAAAGGCTTTGTAAGCATTGGTTGTGCCCCTTGTACCCGCGCCATTTTGGAAGGAGAAGATTTCCGTGCCGGTCGTTGGTGGTGGGAAGATGAAAGTAAAAAAGAGTGCGGCTTACATAGCCCCCAATCCCCCAATGGGGGTTCAAAATAAGATTTATAAAGATATATTATTAGTCAAGAATGAATGAACTGAAAAAAAACACCCCCATTGGGGGCTGGGGGGCTCTGGATTACTTAGAATCCGAAGCCATTTACATCATGCGTGAAGTGGCCGGGCAATTTGAGCGTCCCGCGTTGTTGTTTTCGGGCGGTAAAGATTCGATTACCCTTGTGCGTTTGGCCCAAAAGGCGTTTGCTCCAGGCAAAATTCCTTTTCCATTGGTACATATCGATACGGGACATAACTTTCCCGAAGCTACTCAATACCGCGATTGGCTGGCCAATGAAGTGGGCGCTAAGTTGATTGTGCGTCAGGTAGAAGATACCATCAAATCCAAAGGGTTGAAAGAACAAACCGGTAAAAACGCTACCCGTAACTGGCTTCAAACCTTTACGTTACTGGACACCATTGAAGAGTTTGAATTTGATGCGTGTATCGGCGGTGCGCGTCGCGATGAAGAAAAAGCCCGCGCCAAAGAGCGTATTTTCTCCTTCCGTGACGAGTTTGGTCAATGGGACCCTAAGCGTCAACGTCCGGAATTGTGGAATTTGTTTAACGGCAAAATCAGCAAAGGTGAAAACGTACGTTGTTTCCCTATTTCCAACTGGACGGAATTGGATGTATGGTCGTACATTGAGCGCGAAAAAATTCCATTGCCGACCATTTATTTCTCACACCAACGCGAAATGATTTTGCGGGATGGAAATCTGTTGGCGAATGCTGACTTTATTTTCAAAGACGAAAGCGATGTGATTGTAACAAAAACCGTTCGTTTCCGCACGGTGGGGGATATGACCTGTACTGCAGCAGTTGAGTCGTATGCCGATACTATTGAGAAGGTAGTAACCGAAATCAAAGCAACGCGCATCAGCGAACGCGGCGAAACCCGTATCGACGACCAACAAACCGAAGCGGCGATGGAAGACCGCAAAAAGGGAGGATATTTTTAATAATGTCGATTGCAAAGTGCAAAATGTCGAAATAAAAATAAAATTCGACACCGCAGCGGCGGACCGCTCTGCATTCTGACCTCGACACTAATTTTTTTACTATGGACATTCTAAGATTTATAACCGCAGGTAGTGTTGACGACGGAAAAAGTACGTTGATTGGCCGCTTGCTTTACGATACAAAAAGCATCTTGGCCGACCAAATGGAGGCCGTTGAGCGCGCCAGTAAAACTAGAGGTGATGGCGAAATTGACTTGGCACTGCTGACCGACGGTCTTCGTTCGGAGCGGGAGCAAGGCATTACCATCGACGTAGCCTACAAATATTTCCAAACGCCCAATCGCAAGTTTATCAGCATTGATGCGCCTGGTCACATTCAGTACACCCGTAATATGGTAACGGGCGCATCTAATGCAGATTTGGCCATTATTTTGATAGATGCCCGTCTGGGGGTGGTGGAACAAACGCGTCGCCATTCGTTGATCGCGTCGTTGTTGGGCATTCCGCACATTGTGGTAGCGGTCAATAAGATGGATTTGGTGGGGTACTCGGAAGATACTTTCTTACATATTGCGCAGGAATACAAAAAATTGGCGGATAAACTCGGTATCAAAGACCTGAAGATTATCCCCGTCAGTGCGTTAGCGGGTGATAATATTGTAGATAAATCAGAAGCAATGCCTTGGTATACAGGTGAGACAATGCTTCATTTTCTCGAAAATGTTAATGTACTGAATGATTTGAATTTAACGGATGCGCGCATGGCCGTACAATACGTGCTGCGTCCGCAAACCGAAGAATTGCACGATTATCGCGGCTATGCGGGACGGATTCAAAGCGGAGTTTTCAAAAAAGGAGATTCAATTACCGTTTTGCCTTCGGAACAAACCTCTAAAATCGCCAAAATCGAACTGTACGGTGAAGAAGTAGAAGAAGCTATCGCCCCGCAATCGGTAACGATATTGCTCGAAACTGACGTGGATATCAGCCGTGGCGATTTAATAAGCGGTACCGGAAATCAACCGATGTTGAGTCAGGACGTGGAAGCTACCATTTGCTGGATGGACGATCGCAAAGAGTTGAAAGTGGGTAACAAATACACGCTTCAACACGGTACGAGTTTGGTGCGTTGCTCTGTCAAAGGCATCGAATACCGTATCGACGTCAACAACTACGAGCAATTGGAAGACATTGAAAGTCTTAAATTGAACGACATCGCTAAAATTGTCCTTCGTACCGCAAAACCGCTCGCGTATGATTCATACTTGAAAAACCGTGCTAATGGCGCTGCTATTCTGATTGATGAAACTTCCCATGTGACCGTTGGGGCCTGTATGGTGGAAGCCTAATCGTTTGTCACCCTGAAAGGGTCTAAAATCCACACATCAAAAAAGCCCTCAATTTCTAAAGTTGAGGGCTTTTTTTGCTCCGCAGTTGCTCGCGTCTCGCGAGTAACGACTATTATCAGGCTTCCAGCCTCTCTGGTGAGAACGGCCGGAGACCTAATAATAGTCGTCACTCGGCAGAGCCGAGCGACGACGGGAAATACTCATAATTAAGGCAATTAGATGAACAATAAATAAATTGGCGTTGCCATTTGCCGATTTTAGGCACGCTTGCTAATTTCGCACTCACGAGGGATATACTCTCCATAAAAAGCGTTGTTGGTGTTGTGGTAAACCCAATTTAACGCTTTTTATTTTTTATCAAAACCTTTGCAAACTATTGAATAATCCGGTGCAGCTAAA
>NZ_JAIXST010000054.1 GCF_027484545.1 Runella sp.
ATATTTCTTTTTGTTGCTAATTTTGAATGACATCTGATTGGAGTTAAATTAGTAAGTGAGATTCCTAACTAACTCTTTTCGGGTGTCTTTTGTCTTTACCCTATTTTAAAACAGCCTCTTACTACAACCTGTTTAGTGGCATCCTCGCCAAAGACGGTGCAAGTTTACCCGGCGCAAGTATCGTCGTGAAAGGTTCCGACCGAGGAACAAGCGCTAACTCTACCGGAGATTTTACCATTTCCGCCCCCACCAATGCAACCTTAGTAGTTTCCTTTATCGGTTACAAACCGCAGGAAATTGCTGTTGGCAACCAAACTTCCTTTGATATTTCGCTGGAAGAAGATGCGTCTATTCTAAGTGAGGTTATCGTTACTGCTTTAGGTATTACCCGCGAAAAGAAAGCCCTTGGGTATTCGGTGCAGGAGGTAAGCGGTAAGCAAATGACGCAGGCGCGTACCACTAACTTTGTGAATGCGCTATCGGGTAAAATTGCCGGAGTGCAGGTAACGGGTTCCAACGGAGCACCGGGCGCTTCTTCCCGTATCCTGATTCGGGGGGCCAGTTCTATTGGAAGCAACAATCAACCCTTGTTTGTCGTGGATGGAATCCCCATTGATAACGGTAACTATGGATCAGGTACGGGCGTTGATTACGGAAATGGCGCGGCATCCATCAACCCGGATGATATTGAGAACGTGAGTGTTCTGAAAGGACCAAGCGCAGCGGCTTTGTACGGTTCGCGCGGTGCCAACGGCGTTATTTTAATTACGACCAAAAGTGGGAAAGGCTCTAAAGGCATTGGTGTTTCTGTCAATACAAATACGGCATTTGATACCCCTTTCCGCCAGCCTGAATGGCAAAATGAATATGGACAGGGAAATAAAGACCTGTTTTCATTTGTAGACGGAACCGGAAAAGGAGTAAACGATGGAGTGGACGAAAGTTGGGGCCCAAAAATGGACGGTCGGCTTTTGCCCCAGTTTGATTCTCCGGTCGCGGCCGACGGCACACGCACGCCAACACCGTTTATCCCGCATCCTGACAACGTGAATCAGTTTTTTCAAACGGGTAAAACCTATACTAACAACATCGCGATTACGGGTGGTAACGAAAAAGGTGATTTCCGACTTTCTTTTACCGACTTGAAACAATCGGGGATTTTGCCCAATACTGACTGCAAACGTCGTACTGTATCGCTGAATGCGGGTTGGAATCTGACTAAAAAGCTGAGCATCAGAGCAACCGGAAACTATGTAGTGGATGGTAGCGATAACCGTACCAACTGGGGCTTGTACTTTATTTGGTTCGGTCGTCAGGTAGATATGGAAAAACTCCAAACCTATCAGGCACCGGGCAGTATTTACCAAAACAACTGGAATTACAACTATTGGACAAATCCATACTACGTACTGAACCTGAGCACGAAATACAATAAGCGCGATCGTGTGTACGGAAACTTGGCTGCCACCTACAAATTCAACAATTGGTTGACCCTGACAGCGCGCAGCGGAACCGATGTATACATTGACCGTCGTAAAACCAAAAATGCCGCACGGATTGATAACCTCAACGGAGCAAAACAATACGATAGCTACAACGAAGAACAAATTTTTATTCGCGAATCAAATTCTGATTTCCTATTGAGTGCAACGCACAAATTCGGTGATTTTGACGTAGCAGCCAACGTAGGTGCCAACCACCGCACCAACTACTATCAACGTAACTACATGGGAGCGACCGAATTGGCCATCCCGCGCGTATGGAACTTGGGTAACTCACGTCAGGCCAAAGTAGCCGAAAACTCGTTTACGCAAAAGGAAGTAAACAGTGTGTATGCCGCCGCAAATATCGGTTTCCGTAATTACCTGTTTGTGGATGTAACCGCCCGCAATGACTGGTCAAGCGCGTTACCTTCCAACAACCGCTCTTATTTCTATCCTTCGGCTGCCGTAAGTGCGGTTTTGACGGATATGTTTAACTTGAATTCTACCGTTTTGTCCTTTGCTAAACTACGGGCTGGTATTGCTCGGGTAGGTAATGATACCGATGCGTATCGTCTGATTCAGGCATATAAATACGAAAACCCGTGGGGTAGCACGCCTTCATTGTCGAAAAACAACGCTATGTTGAACTCTACTTTGAAGCCTGAGTTGACCAATTCATACGAAATCGGGGCTGAAATAAAGTTGTGGCGCAACCGGGTTGGTTTGGACGTGACGTATTATGATAAAGAGTCTTTCAACCAGATTTTGGACGTGAATATTTCACAATCTTCGGGTTTTAACTCAAAACTGCTGAATGCGGGTAGATTACAAAACAAAGGAATTGAGGTTCAATTGAGCGCAACACCCGTGAAAGTGGGCGATTTTCAATGGGATATTGCTGTCAACTGGGCACGTAACCAAAACAAAGTTATTGAATTGGCTGAAGGCTTGACAACCTATACGTTAGGAACAGTGCGCGGAATGTCAATCGAAGCACGCGTTGGACAACCTTACGGGACATTCTTTGGACAAGGCTTTGCGCGTGACCCGAGCGGTAACATTATTTATGACAAGAGCGGTTATCCTACCCTGAACCCGACCCGCCGAATACTGGGCAACTTTACTCCAAAATGGATTGGTGGTTTCCAGAATACATTTAGCTATAAAGGAATCACGCTGAGTACATTAATCGATGTAAAACAGGGCGGAGATATTTTCTCACAAACGGTCAATATCGGCCGCTATACCAGTGTGTTGGCAGAAACCGTTGTAGGTCGTGAAACAGGAATTGTAGGAAACGGTGTAGTCAATACTGGAACAGCTACCGAGCCCGTATATGTACCTAATGCTACGAAAATTTCTTCGGAAGAGTGGCATAAAAAATACTACGCCTTGACAAACAACGAAGCCACAATTTTTGACGGGAGCTACGTAAAACTGAGAGAAGTAAAGTTGTCGTACACATTCAGCGGTCAAGTGTTTAAAAAATTACCTTTCCGCGATTTGACAATTTCGGCAGTGGGTAGAAACTTGTTGCTTCTCCGCAGCAATGTACCACACATTGATCCTGAAACCAGCTACTACAACGACGGAAACTTGCAGGGAATTGAGAATGGTCAAATCCCAACGACCCGCACGGTTGGTTTCAATGTTAGCTTTAATCTGTAATGAGTTTAACAAGACTTGGAAACTTTCCAAGTCTTGTTAATTCGGTTCCCATAACACTCAAAATGAACAATCACATGAAAAATATATTTCACTCTTTCCGATATAAACTATTGACGGCCGTGCTGATGCTCAGTGTTTCGGCCTGTACCGAAAAATTTGACGAAATCAACACAAACCCCAACGCACCTTCGGTGGCGACGGCCGATCTGTTTCTGCCCCACGGTATCCAAAGTGCGGTTGATAACTACTGGGGCGGTTCGTTGGGAATGGACATTGGCGATTTGATTTCGCAGTATTGGGCGCGAATTCAATACACTGACATTGACCAATATTCTATTTCAAGTGATGTGTACAGCGGGGCTTGGCAGACGTTCCACGTAGAGGCGCTGGCTGATTATCAGCGCATTTATAAATTGGGCGTTGAAACTAAGAACCCTAATTATCAGGCTGTCGCGCTGATTATGCGTTCGTGGGTATTTTCCCTGTTGACGGATGTGTATGGGGATATTCCTTATACACAGTCGGTTCAGGGATTGGAAGGGGTGTTGCAACCTAAATATGATACTCAAAAAGAAGTGTATGCGGGTATCATCAAGGAGTTGAAAACCGCGAATGATATGATTGATGCCGTTGACAAGACTAAGGCAATTGCCGGCGATATTCTTTTTGCCAATGACGTAACCAAATGGAAAAAATTTACCAATTCGTTGACTATAAGACTTCTAAATAGGATGTTGAGCAAAACGGATGCGACAATGGACGTTAAAACAGAAATCAACCGAATTTTGGGTGACCCCGCCAAATATCCCGTGATTAGTGCGGTTTCTGAAACCATTCAATTGAATTATTTGGATGCAACTAATAACAATAACCCCATTAACCAAAATCGCAAAACCCGTGATGATCATCGCGTAAGTGCGACGCTTGTCAATAAACTGGCGGCGCTGAAAGACGCTCGTTTGGCGGTTTATGCAGATAAGCCTGCTGATGGTGGCGATTACAAAGGGGTTCCCAATGGCCTTTCCAATGCAGATGCCAATGCCTTAGGCTTGTCAAAAACCTCAAAAGTGGGTGCGTTTTTTGTTGGGCCAACCGCTCCGGGGGTAATTTTGAGTTATGCAGAATTGCTTTTTATCAAAGCAGAATTAGCTTATAAGGGAATTACGGCAGCAGGCGATGCCGCCGCCAATTACGCCAATGGCATCACGGCTTCACACAGTCAATACAAGCTTACCGTAAGCCCGGATTACCTGACTGCCAATGCTTTCAAGACCGGAACAGAGGGGTATAAGCAAATTATGGAACAAAAGTGGATTGCTTTGTACGGACAGGGAATTGAGGCTTGGACGGAGTTTCGTCGTACGGGTTATCCTGAGTTAAAACCGTCAGTTATTAACGTCAATGCTGGAGTTATTCCGACGCGTTTGCCATATCCGGGTTCTGAAGAGTCGCTGAATTTTACGAACTTTAGTGCAGCCCTCAAACAACAGGGTGGAGCCAACGATATGAAGTTGAAACTCTGGATTGCGAAGTAATTGTGAAAAGACTCTTTTAACTCCGGCTTTTAAGCCGGGGCGATGTAAAAGTAAATAATAAGGCTTTAGCCATGACATTCCATGGCTAAAGCCTTGCCTTATAAAGATTTATGCTAAATCGTTGCACACTAAAAATCTACAAATGAAAACCTTTATTCAAACCACCCTTATATCCTGTTTTGCGCTTACGGCTTTGTCAGTAGCTGCGCAGGATGATGCAGCTTTGCTGAAAAAAGCCAAGAAAATTCACGAGAAAGCATTTACTGTCGATACACACGCCGATACACCAATGTTGCTCTTGCGGTGGATTTGACATTACCAAAGACAACGACGCGCGCACTACCAACAGCAAGGTGGATTATCCACGCATGAAACGCGGCGGATTGGATGCTATCTTTTTTGCCGTTTATTTAGGACAAGGCCCACGAACGTCGGAAGCGCATGAAGCTGCCAAAAAACGCGCATTGGGGATTTTTGATGCCATCAATACTACGCTCAAAAGTACAAGCGAATTGGCAGAATTAGCCACGACTCCTGATGATGCTTACCGCATCGGAAAAACAGGCAAGCGCGTTATTTTTATCGGAGTGGAAAATGGGTACGCTATGGGTCATGATTTGCTCATGTTACAGAAATTCTATGATTTAGGAGCTCGCTACATGACACTTTGTCATTCCAGCAACAACGACATTTGTGACTCTTCAACCGACCCTAAAGGGGCCGAATACCAAGGCTTAAGCCCATTGGGTGAGCAAGTGGTGAAAGAAATGAATCGCTTGGGGATGATGGTTGATGTTTCGCACGTGTCAGATTCTACATTTTATGATGTTATTCGGTTGTCTAAAGTTCCTATCATAGCCAGCCACTCAGGCGCAAAGGCTATTTGTAATCATCCGCGCAACTTGACGGACGACATGCTGAAAGCATTGGCTAAAAACGGCGGTGTAATTCAACTCAATTTGCTGAGCGATTACATCAAAACGATTCCAGCGAGTCCTGAGCGCGAAGCGGCAATGAAAGACATTTACGAAAAATATAACATTAAAGACCGTCGTGGGATGATGACGTTACCCGAAGCAGAGCAGCAAAAAGCGCGGGCAGAATTTACGGAATTGAATAAAAAATATCCTATTCAGTTAGCCACCGTAGGGTGATTGCATCAAGTGTTAAGTTGGTTTAACAGGGTTTTAAGGTAAGCATCGTCGCGAGCGGCTTTCTTTCGCTTACGAGCCAAACTCATTTCAGTCGGCTCTCGCTTTAAGAG
>NZ_JAIXST010000195.1 GCF_027484545.1 Runella sp.
CTTAAAGCGAGAGCCGACTGAAATGAGTTTGGCTCGTAAGCGAAAGAAAGCCGCTCGCGACGATGCTTACCTTAAAACCCTGTTAAACCAACTTAACACTTGATGCAATCACCCTATGCTGGCGGCGGTCAATAAACCCGCTTGGGACAGCACCAACATCATTACGTGGAAATACGGAGGCGGTCATACCTACGTTTGGGATAAGAAAAGTAATTTGGTTTTTATCCATTGGGGTGATTACAAGGTGCTACTGAACCTCAACACTTGGGAGAAGGGAAGAGCTTTTGAAGGAAATAAAGAAATAAAAGGACCCAATTTGGATGTGGTTCGTGGAAAAGCATGGACTTATTTCTGCAATGATTCCTTTTGGCTCATTGCTCCGTTCAAAGCATCTGACGAAGGAACCACCCGCAGTTTGGTGAAAAATGAAGACAAAACCAACGGCCTGTTGGTCAGCTATGCCAGCGGAGGAGTAACTCCTGGCGATGCATACCTTTGGAAACTCGACGCTAACGGATTGCCGCAATCCTATAAAATGTGGTGAAAGTCATTCCTATTGGCGGCGTCATGGCCACGTGGGAAAACTGGACTCGGCAGTATACTGGAGCGATGTTGCCGTCCTTTCATCAACTCGGGCCGTTGAAATTGCCTATTGAGGAACTCAGAACCGGCCCAACGTTGACCGAAACAGGGGTAAGTGGTTCCATTTTTGACCCAATTCGGTAGGCTTTTCAGCGATGGACTTCGTTATTATTTCTCAAAAGCGGCATCCTTAATTTCCGTAATCAACCCATAACCAAACAACCCCGCTGGGGTTTGGTAGCCAGCAACGTCTTTGAGCGACAAGATTTTTTGGGTGATTAGCAGCGAAGCTTCGGCAGTCAGTTTGTAGCCTTCGGGCGTTATCAGACGCCCTTCTACGGTTTTACCTTCGGTATTGGTCACCTTTCCCCAAATGAACGATTTCCCTTTTTGGGATTGGCTTTCGGTGGGGCCCGTTATTTTTTTGTCCACGTAGTTTTGCAATTTCTTTTTGATAAAACTACTGCGTAAAATGGGGTTAAACAAAAATTGCAGCTTCATGAAAAAATAAGCGAATCGAGGAGCTCCTACATACGTTTCAATGTTCGGAATCCCCGTAGTATGATGCGCCGTGGATACATCACCCCACGGAATGGTCATGGTAAAGTGCTTTAGTTGCCCAAAATCAATCATTTTCCCCTTGGAACCAATGGGTTTGGGAACAATCTTGTCGTTTTCCCGAGCGGCTCCTGTATTGCCCAAGCCTTCGAGCATGGTGGTCATAGTACCGTGCGAAATACTGCCGCCCACATTGGCGAAAGCCAATTCCAAATGAGTGGCATCAGGGAGTTGAGTATGTAAGTAGTCGGCCATACAATCGGTCGGAACGACGTCAAATCCTACACCTGGCATTAGCACAATTTTACTTTCAAGGGCTTTTTTGTGGTATGATTTTACCAATTCAAACACTTCAATTTCTCCCGTAATGTCTAAATAATGCGTTTTGGAAACTAAACAGGCTTCTACCAACGGTTTAGCAGTTCGGGTAAAAGGGCCGGCGCAATTCAATACCAACGGGAATTTTTCCAGATTTTTGACGATTTCGTCTTTGTTAGTCAAACCAAAAACCAAGTAGTCTAACCCATATTTTTCGGCAATGGATTGGATTTTAGCCTCGCTTCGACCCGTAATAACGGGTTTCAAGCCTTTTTTAACGGCTAAGTCAACAATAAGTGCGCCCGTGAATCCGCTTGCTCCGTAGATTAAAAATGACATAGTGTAGTAAAAATAGATTAGTACCTCTTCGTTTCCGCAATGGGGGCTATTGGTGTATAGATTTTACAGTAGTTCTACCTTTAGCCTATTTTCTGATGGGCATATTGGCATCTACTTCTTTAAGCCAATCGCTTAGTTTTTGCTGTAATTCCTGCGCTTTTTTGACGTTACTTTTGCTCAAATCCTTGGTTTCGGATTCGTCCGTTCTGAGGTTGAATAGTTCAACCTGATTTGTTTCGTAGCTTTTTGTTAATTTCCAGTCGCCCAGTCGTATAGCCCCCGACGGGCGGCTGGTCTGGTTGCTAAAATGTGGATAATGCCAAAAAATGGGGCCTCGTTCGTGTTTTATTGTCGGGTTTTTGAGTAAAGTATAAAAGCTTTGGGCATCGGGTGAGACGTCCGATTTTTGTCCCAGTATCTCTAAAATGGTAGGGGTATAGTCGGTGTTCATAAAATATTGGTCGCAGGTTTGGCTGGCGGGGAATTGTCCCTTCCAAGCCATTAGTGTAGGCACTCGGATTCCCCCTTCGTAGGTAAATCCTTTCCATTTACGCAAATTCCCTGCCGATGTAGGAACAGGGCCAAGTTCGGGTACACCTACGCCGCCGTTGTCGGAAGTGAAGACAATAAGGGTATTTTCATTCACCCCCTGTTCTTCCAATAATTTCATGATTTGCCCTACCCCGTCGTCCATGCTTTCAATCATGGCGGCATAATACGGGTTGTACTTTCCTTTGTATTGTTCGTGTTTTTTGAGGTATTTGCTTACTTTGTCGCCCCGTGGAACCAAGAAAACGTGCGGTGCCGAATAGCAGAGATACAGAAAAAAAGGCTGCTGTCGGTCGGCTCTTTTTATAAAGTCAAGGGCGTAATCGGTCAGTTTATCAGTCAGATAAGTCGTACCTTTGTCCTCGAAAGCATTTCGGTAACTATCTTCGTAAATGCTGTAATTGTAGTAATCCAGCCCATTTTTGCCAATCATTCTTGAGTAATCGAAACCCTGCCCCCAAGGAGCAAGTGAGTCCGCACTGCCCAAATGCCATTTACCCACAAAACCGGTTTGATAGCCCAGTGTTTTAAGTCGTTCAGCCAGTGTTTTCTCTGATGAACCAAGATATTTCGTCCATTGGGCGGGTAGTACAGGCGAAAGAGAATCCATTCGCTCTCCTACCAAGAAGTTAGTTAATTTAAGCCGGGCAGGGTGTTTTCCGGTCATAATTGCTGCTCGTGAAGGTGAACAAACGGGGCAAGCTGAGTAACTTTGGGTAAACTTGATACCATTTTTGGCCAGTTTGTCAATGTTCGGCGTTTCGTTGTAAGGATTACCATAACAGCCTAAATCGGCTTGGGCTAAGTCGTCAGCTAAAATGAAAATGATATTGGGTTTGGGGGCTTGGGTAAAACCTATCAACGTTGTTAATAAAAACAGACCCAAAAACTGGATAGCGGAAGCGCGTTTGTGACGATTCATTTTTCTGCTGGATTCTTCAAAAGAGATAAAACTTACTACTTTGGCAGAGATGTCTTTGATATAGCCGTTAAAGTAAGCACGGATACCGGTAATTCTAACCAATCCAATTGATGTAATACCCTAAAATTGAGGGATAATGTTGTGAAAGAAGCTGTTTGAATTTAGGGAATTCTTAAATCAATGGGTGATTTTAATTGTTTTTAGTGATAGATTTGGGATTACAATAGAAACTGTTTTGCTTTTATACTTTTACCCAAAACACTATTTACGATGTTGAGATTGGCCTGTATTCTCATTTTTTTAGGATTATTTGTTAGGTGTAATCCCCAAAAAACAGAAGACGAAAAAGCAAAACAAATAGTGGCGCAATGTATAGAGGCACACGGCGGTAAGAGCTACCAAAATTTTGACGTGTCTTTTGATTTTCGGAAGTTTAAGGTGCGTTTAAAACAAATGGGAACGCAGTTTAGCTACGAACGAACGACGACCGATTCGCTCAATAACGTGTATCGCGATATTTTGACCAACGAAAGCTTTGTCAGAAAGCGCAATGATACCACTCAAGTACTTTCTCAAAAAGACACCGATAAATACCGCGAAGGCACCAACTCCATTGCCTATTTTATATTGCTTCCTTATAAACTGTCAGAACCCGCCGTTAATTTGAAATACATGGGAGAAATAACCATCGAAAACCAAAAATACGACAAAATCAAAGTCACATTTGACCAAGAGGGTGGCGGAAAAGACCACGAAGATGAGTTTTGTTATTGGATTAACCGGCAGACACACACCTTAGATTATTTGTCGTACGCCAACGGCGGACCCCGTCTGCGGAAAGCCACCAAGCGCGAAACTGTCGGCGGAATTGTGTTTCAGGATTACGAAAATTACGAAATTTTGGATAAAACCATTTCCACCACTGAGTACGACAAAGCCTTCTTGGAAGGCAAGTCTAAACTGCTTTCCAAGATCGAGCAAAGCAACTATTCCGCTAACTGATGTTATTGAGCTACAATCGCCGTTGAATACCCCGCCGCTCGCCATCCGTTGAGGCCACCATCCAGATTGTACACTTTTTTGAATCCCTTTTTCAGCAATAGTTCGCCCGCGTTGGCGCTGCGCCCCCCGGTAGCGCAATAAACCAATACGGGTTTATTTTTGTCGAGTTTTTCTATCTGTTTTTCAAAATCTGGGCCGTTGTAATCCATGTGAATGGCCTGTGGAATAACGCCTCCGACCAGTTCCGGGCTCGTACGTACATCCACCACCACTTCATCGGGAAGGGTATCAATGAGATTTTGAAAGGTTTTTGCGTCGATAGTTTGCGCTTTTTGGCCTGTTGAACAAGCCCCTTGCCCTACGATTAGGGCGAGGATTAATAGAATGTTTTTCATTGTTTTACTTCAAACGTTAACTTCCAGGTACCTCTCAGCTCGCCCATAGCATAACCCGTTGCTTTGTCAAAACGGTATTTTCGTTGAATTGTTTTCAGCGTTGCGGCTTCAATATCCTGTTTGGGTTTGCCGTGGCATTGCAGACAGGTAGGCATTCCGATTTTGATGGGTTTGTAATAAACGTACCCTTTGGGAGTGCTCACGAGCGTATCTTTCAGAGAATTAGAGGTAAACAAGTCCAGGATCTTTTTGTCAAACATCGAAGCGGCATTGTTGGGGTTACGATTTTTGGTCGAAATCCGTTGAATTTCAACTTCATACTTCTTGGAAAGAGACTTAGTCAACGGCACCGCATTCTCGTTACAAAAATCTACCGCGTATGCAGTACCGCCTTTTTCAATGGCACCCAGCAGATTTTTAATTAACGTCTGTTGAGCCTGCAAACTGAGTGAATCACCGAGTTTTTGGTAGTTGACGGATTGTTGAGGAGCTTGTTGTAATTTGAAGGCTGTCATTGAAACGGTAGACAGAAAAAATAATCCCGATATGAATAAAGGCTTCATACTAATTGACCAATTTGATTACGTGTGCAAATACAACGTTAATGTAGCGGTTTTTATCCATACTTTTATTTTCCATACTTTAGAATAATACCCAGTTGACCCGCGTGGTAGGCCGTATGAGATATTATTCGACCTAAAGCTTCGACTTTGGTTTTAGTCCCGAATTCCTTGGTGGAGATTGTGATTTGCCAATCGGCATCGCTTTGATTTAAAATAGCTTTTTCTAAACATTGATAAGCTTCTTGCTGATACACCAACAACTCAGCCAGGTTTGTCCATTCCCCCGTATCTTTTTGAGCAATGACTGTTTTTGCTGATACGTGTAAATTGGTTTGTCCAAACACATTTTTACTGAAAAGTAACTCCACATCGGCAACGTGTCGAATTAAAAAGCCCGCGCTGTTGGGACTGTTGCCGAGCGTTTTGGTTAAATCGCTTTCAGAAATGTTTTTCAACAGATTGGAAAAACGGGTACGGGCTTCTTGCCAAAGCAAATGGATATGGGATGTGGTCATGGTTTTACAAGCTAATTTGAATGAGTTGATTGAAAGCTATTTCGGCTCATTGTTCTGAAAAGCGATTTTATAAAGCACCCAGCCGAAACCTGCGGCCAAATGTAACAGGACAATGATAAAAAAGAAAGCTGCCATTTTTTGCGTTGATTTTGTACAATGCAAATCTGGCACTCATTTAGTCAAAAAACGGTGATATTAATCACATTCGACTAATTTTTAAGGATTTATTGAAGGGATTTTTGCCTTCTCAAACACCATTTTATCTTCGTAGCAATCTGCTGACAGCGGGCGTCGTAGGTGGCGATTTCTTTGAGAGGGCTATACCCTATTTTGCGGGGGAGGGGGACTTTGGAAATTTACTCAAGGCTGTTAAGAAGCGTATCCAATTCATTAGGCTCTAAGTCTGCTTTGACCTTTTTATCATAAATAGTAAGCAGGATAACTTCTTCGTTTTCAGTCACTACATACGTAACGACTCGTGCACCGCCCTGCGCGGGCCGCCACTTTTGCCCTTCCCTTTACTTTTGATGGCGAGGCGTATTTTATAGCAGGATTTTCCCAATGGAGTACCTTGCATGGGATTTTGAGCAAGTTGCTCCCCTAATTCAAATAATTCATCTCTTAAAGATGGGTACTTTTTAAGGAGTGGCTTGGCATTGCGCTCAAAACTTTGGGCAGGAATTATATTATACATCAGCTAAGAACTCTTTTAAAGTTCTCAACTTTATTTTTCCTTCTTTATAAAGTTTTACTTCTTCCAGCCCTTCCTTAATACGCTCAACCAATTCTTCCTTAGTCATATACTCTTCTTCTTCCTCCTGTAAGAGTGCAATCAATTTGGACTTTTCCTTGGGAGATAATTGACGAGCTAATTCGGCTAATTTTTTGACCGATAAACGAACCTTGAGAGTAGCTTGCATAATTAAATACTGTTTTATTTAACAAAGGTAAGCAACTTAAAAATAGCGTTCAAGTGCCGTTTATAGGTTGGTAAACACCCATTTCATCTCCGTGGCAATCTGCCGACAGCGGGCATCGTAGGTGGCGGTTTCTTCCGGAGTATCGTCTGCTACTTTGGGGTCAATGTACATGATAGGTAGGCGTTTTTCAGCTCCCGGAATAAACGGACAATTGGCCTCGGCGTGGTCACAGGTCATAATGGCCGCAAAGCCACGATTGGGATTGGGAGCTTGGTCGTAGACTTTGGAGAAAGCTATAATGGGTTGGGAATAATCATCAAATCGAATTTCGTAAACGGGATTTTCCGAAGCTGTAGTTTTTACCACTTCCAGTCCTGCACGTTGAAATGCCGCAATGGTACGGGGATTGCAGGCCGTCGCTTCTGTTCCTCCCGAAAAAGAATGGACATTTTCAATGCCAAAATACGCCGCAGCTACCTGAGCCCATACTTGCCCCAAATGACTGCGGCGGGAATTGTGCGTACAGATAAACGTCAGATTAACAGATTGTTGTGCGTCGGTTTTTGATTTTATATATTCCACTAAAGGCTGCAAAATAGATTGGCGTTCGGTGGATACCTCATTGAGGTCAAGATGTTCAAAATAGTGTTTTACGTTAGAAATCATGGTTGAAATTTATGGGTTTGTTTGAGGGCATAATTCACAAATAATATCAAAACGGGTACCTCAATGAGCGGCCCGACAACGGCGGCAAAAGCAGCACCGGAATTGATGCCAAACACCGCAATGGCGACGGCAATGCCCAGTTCAAAGTTATTACCGGCCGCAGTAAAGGCCAATGAAGTGGATTTGGCGTAATTGGCACCTGCTCGTTTGGAAAGATAAAAAGCCGACAAAAACATAATTCCAAAATAGAATGTAAGCGGAATCGCAATCCGAACTACATCTAAGGGAATTTGGACAATCAACTGTCCTTTGAGGCTAAACATTACTACAATAGTAAGCAACAAAGCAATTAGTGTAATGGGGCTGATTTTAGGTAAATACACGTCCTCAAACCACTGACGGCCCATAAGTGCCGTGATGCCGTAACGGGAAATAATGCCCAATAAAAACGGAATGCCGAGATAGATAAATACGCTCTGCGCCACTTCGCCAATGGTGATATTGACTTCATACCCTTTCAGTCCAAATAACGGCGGCAAAACCGTGATAAAAACCCACGCATACACCGAATAAAAAAGAACTTGAAAAATGCTGTTGAAGGCAACCAAGCCGGCTGCGTAAAGCCGATCCCCGTTGGCAAGGTCGTTCCAAACAATGACCATCGCAATGCAGCGGGCAATGCCAATCATAATCAGTCCCGTCATATATTCGGGTTTGTCGGGTAGGAAAATAACTGCCAAACCAAACATCAGCAACGGCCCGATAATCCAGTTTTGAACCAACGACAGTACCAGAATTTTGGTGTTGGTAAATACCTTTGGCAGTTCTTCATAGCGCACCTTGGCCAAGGGCGGGTACATCATCAAAACCAAACCAATCGCCAGTGGAATGTTAGTAGTACCCACATTGAAACTGTTGATAAAGCCTTCGGATTCGGGAAAAAAGTAGCCAATACTTACGCCCAGAATCATGGCCAGGAATATCCAAAGGGTAAGATAAGTATCTAAAAAGGAGAGTTTTTTTGGTCGAGACATAAGCGAATGACGAATTTGAGTTCTATATTTTCAGCAGCAGGATTGTGATTGATTGGGTGCGTTTTGGGCTAATTCAGCAAAGACTCCAAATTGTCCGACAAAGGCATTGAAAACCTCCCAATCAATACAATAACAGGACGTTTTCCCTTCAATAGTCCCTTTGATAAGCCCGATGACTTTCAGTTCTTTAAGGTGTTGTGAGACGGTAGCCTGTGCCAGCGGCAGCCCTTCCACGATTTCGCCGCAGATGCAGCTTTTTTGTTGTGCCAGTATTTTCAGGATCGCGATGCGGGCCGGATGAGCAATGGCTTTTGCAAAATCAGCCAGCGCAATTTCATCGGCTTGGAAATCCATTTTTCGGTTGATAGCCATATTTTTAAATTATATATCGCAAATATACGATATGAAATAACAAAATCAACTGGGGTTGGATTATCTGAATTTTATTCAACAAAAAAGGATCCCCACGTCAAAAGGGAGCTTGTCAGTAGGAGGCAAACGGTTGGAAAAGAATACGTCTTAAAAGAAAATTGGGTGGAGAAGAGATTTTGTAACGAGAAAAATAACAGAACCAATTGCAAAACCATGAGTGGAAAAAGCATCATTTCCTGAAAAACACCGAGCAATACGAAGTCAATTTTGAAGTAAGAATGATTAAGATAAACGAAGCCAAAGTAAAAAACAACGGCTAAGCTGACCCAAAATAATGGTTTGGCATCAAAGGTTGGTTTCATAGTGGTTTTGAGGAAGATATGAGAAAAATCAAAAGTAACTGAAAACGCAGGATTCCCTAACACAGACCATCAAAAAAGCCATTCTACACAGGTAAAATGGCTTTTTTGATGAATTTTTGCTCTTGCTTAACTTTTCACTAAACAGGTATTCAGCCCAAAAATAGCATACAGCGGGCAAAAACTGATGACGCTTGTCAACGCAAAAATGGCAGCTACTACCAGCGCAATGATGCCGAGCGTGCCGGTAAGAGTTCCTGTAAAATACAATGCAATGGCGATAGCCGCAACGATAAGGCGAATAATGCGGTCGGTGCCGCCCATGTTAGGTTTCATGATAGAGATGTTTTTAGTATTAAAGTCCTTCGATGATGAAATACAATCCAACCAAAAGTGCGGCACAAAGAAGGCATACCGCGATGAGTTTTGTAGTGGTTGATTTCATGATGTAAAGGTCGCACTGAAAACACCTTCGAGTCAGTGATATATGTTACAAAAGCACTGGAAAAGTTACGGTTTTAGAAGGGTTTTTCGCATTCCTTTTTGTAGTATTTCGTGGCGGAATATCTCCGAAAAAATGTTGAACTGCGCTGGTAGGGTCATTTAGCGGGGTTGAGTATTCAATTGATTTACTACCTGTTCCAACTGTTTTTTCTGAATAGTACCCGTATGACGCCAAACCACTTTTCCCTTTTGAAAAATCATAAAAGTGGGCATACTTTTTATTTTGTAAGTGTTAGACAACTTCTCGTTTTTGTCCACGTCAATCTTAAGCACACGTACGCGGTCGCCCATTTGGGTAGCAAAATCTTTCAAAATCGGCGACATCATCTTGCAGGGACCGCACCATTCGGCAAAAAAGTCTACCAACACGGGCGTAGTACCGTTAATTATTTCGTTGAAAGTTTCTTTCTTTTCCATGGTTTTTACTTTTTAATGTAATTTGAGAACCTAAAAAAAGAATGCCGGGCAGACAAATTGTCTCTATTCTGAAAAACCATAGAACCTATTTGGGTTTTTTTAGTCCTATATCTTGTAACAATCCTCCTCCAAAGTAACCCAAAAGAGCCCCGTAAGGCACCATGGTTTGCCATTGTGATTTGAGGGGACAAGTTCCTGTAACGCAACCTATTTCTTTCCAATACCAATAACCGCCGACAGCACCTGCCAAGGCACCTATCCATCCCCATTTTAAACTACTTAATTTCTTCATACTGAATTGGTTCTTTGGTGATTTGGCCTGTGCTTTGACGTGCGTTGGGCATGGCACAACCGCTTGCTCCACAGCAACCTGCGTTCATAATGGCCTGTAAAGCAAATACGCTGCCCAAAAGCCCTAAAAGCGGTTGGTGATCGGCAAAAGCGGAATAGACCAACCACAGCCCCATGCCCAATCGCAGGAAGCGCATAAAATTCCAGTTTTGAAGGATTGCTGTCATGTAGCTTTGTGTGTTTAGTACGGCCAGCTCATCATGCCACCCGAAAGATTATATACGTTTGTGAAACCCGCATCGCCCATTACTTTGCAGGCTTGTCCGCTGCGATTGCCACTCCGACAATACACAAAATAGGTTTTGTTTTTGTCCAATTTAGCAATTTTTTGCTGAAAATCTACGCTCATCAGGTCAATATTGACGGTGCCTTTGATACTTCCTGAACGGGCTTCTGCCGCCGTGCGGACGTCCAAAATAACAGCATTGGGTGTTTCTGTCATCAATTGCTTAAATGTAGAAGCGTTTACGTTTTCGTAATTTTTCTTGGTTTTGAATAGTCCAAACATAGCTTTATGATTTTGTGATTGTGAATTAATGAGACAAATGTCGGGCATATTTTGGGTAAAATGAGTGATATATGTTACAGAGTGCTTTTTATTTTAAACATTGTAAATATCTGTGACTACCTTTGAGATAATCCCCTGATAATGAAAATCTTTGATTTACTGATAGATAGCATCGCCGAACATAGTTACGGAGTAACGGACGATTTTTTTACTCCCAAAGAAGTGAAAGCGCTGGTATTGATCTTAAGTCAACGTCATGAGGCGGGTATTTTTAGGACGGCGGGGATTGGTCAAAAAAGCGAGCGCCATGTACAGGATAAAGTTCGCGGTGACCATATTCTGTGGTTAGACGAAAACTCTGTCGATGTGGACGAACAGGCTTTTTTTTATAAAATCAATACGTTTATCACGTATCTCAATCGAACGTGCTATCTGGGATTACGAAGTTTTGAATTTCATTATGCTTTGTATCCTATCGGAACATTCTACAAACGACATTTTGACCGATTTTTGCACGATTCGAGTCGAAAAATGTCAGTGATTTGTTATTTGAACGGAGATTGGCAGGCGACCGACGGTGGAGAATTGGTCATTCATTTTCCAAATGCAGAATCCGTAAAAATTGCTCCTTTAGGCGGTCGTTTGGTGTGTTTTGAAGCGGATAAATTGGAACACGAGGTACTTCCGGCCCTGCGTGAGCGCCTGAGTTTGACGGGATGGCTGCGTACGGATTGATAAAAAGTGTGAGTAGAAAATATAAATCAATGGGTTTGGTAAAGTGTAAAAACAAGCATCCTATGAAATCCCACTTATCTTTGTACTTCATTCTGTGTCTTTCATTTATTATTTTCAATTCTACTATGTCGCGTTCGCAAACCGTCATCCCGCTTTGGCCTGATGGAAAAATCCCCAATGACTTAAAAAATCGTAACGTTCAGGAAAAGATTGAGGCAGGAAATGACGGAATTTTGCGAATCAGTAATATTGTATTGCCGGTGTTGTCGGCTTATTTTCCCGACAAGCCCAACGGCGCGGCGGTAATCATTTGTCCGGGCGGAGGTTACAGCATCGAAGCTGCCGGACATGAAGGAGTGAACGTGGCTACGTGGTTTAACAGTTTTGGCGTAACCGCTTTTGTGTTGAAATACCGCCTTCCCGACGATGCTCTTTGGTCAAACAAACACGAAGTAGGGTTGGAAGATGCACTGAAAGGAATACAGATTGTTCGTGAAAATGCGGATAAATATAAGATTGACCCTAGTCGTATCGGTATCATGGGATTTTCGGCAGGCGGGCATTTGGCTTCTACCGCGAGTACCCACTGGTATTTGGCAAAAGACCTGACCGGCCTGAAAAATCTTTCCAATCCCGAAATTTGTAAGCCTAATTTTTCGATTTTGATGTATCCTGTCATCACTTCCGGGCCATTCAAACATGCGGGTTCGTTTGAAAAATTGTTGGGTAAAACGCCTTCGCAGGAGCAATTGGATTTCTATTCTACCGAAAAACAGGTTTCTGATAAAACGCCACCTACGTTGCTTGTTCATGCGACGGATGATAAAGGTGTACCCGTTGAAAACAGTTTATTGTACTACGATGCCCTTCGAAAACTCAAAATCCCCGCTTCGCTGCTTGTTTACGAAAGCGGTGGCCATGGTTTTGGTTTGGCCCAAAAACTGAAAGGCTCAGTCCATAGTTGGCCCGAAAGCTGTAAAGCCTGGATGATTGGAATGGGATTTGTGAAATAAAAAAGAGGTGCCGAATCAAAAAACGGCACCTCTTTTTTATTTATGACTTACCAACTACGCCAATACTTCGGTAGTTTTTGCTTTTACGTTTACTTTGTTATCGTTGATTATCAATGAAATACTTTCATTAGATAAGTTTTCTACTTCCACCTCGCCCGGGCGCACCGCTACGCGCACCACTTGACCGCGAAAGCCAATTCGGAACGAATAGCCCTGCCATTGTTCCGGCAAAAAGGGCGTAAAAGACAGGGTGTCTTTCTTAATTCTCATTCCCGCAAACCCCTTAATGACCGACATCCACGTGCCGGCCATACTCGTGATATGAAGTCCGTCTTCGGTGTCGTTGTTGTAATCGTCAAGGTCGAGGCGGGACGTGCGCAGGTACATTTCGTACGCCTTTTCGTTGTACCTCAACTTCGCTGCCTGAATCACGTGTACGCAGGGAGACAACGAAGATTCATGAACCGTCATGGGTTCGTAAAAATCAAAATTGCGACGAAGGGTTTCTGTATCAAAGTCATCTTCAAAGAAATACAGGCCCTGCAATACGTCGGCCTGTTTGATGAAACAGCTCCGCAAAATTCGATCCCACGACCATTTTTGATTGATGGGACGATGCTCAGCTATGTCGTGAACGGTCAACAGTTCTTTGTCTAAAAATCCATCCTGCTGCAAAAACACCTGACGTTCTGCATCGTAAGGATAGTGCATGTTGTCCACAATATGCTGCCATTTCGCCGTTTCCAGCCCCCCAACCCCCAATGGGGGAGTTATTTTACCCAATACCTCATTTCTTACTTCTGGCTTCTGGCTACTAATTGCTGAAAGCGTATAGCGTAAGCACCAGGCGGCGAGGTAGTTAGTGTACCAGTTGTTGTTGACGTTGTTTTCGTATTCGTTCGGTCCTGTTACGCCCAGCATTACGTATTTATTCTTATCACTCGACCAATTGACCCGTTGGGCCCAAAAACGAGCAATGGCAATCAATACTTCCAGACCATATTCAGCCAAATAACCTGCATCGCCCGTATGACGGATGTAATCATGAATAGCGTAAGCGATAGCGCCGTTGCGGTGAATCTCTTCAAACGTGATTTCCCACTCATTGTGGCACTCTTCTCCCGTTATGGTAACCATCGGGTAAAGAGCCGCCCCGTCTTTGAAACCCAAATTAGCGGCGTTTTCGATGGCTTTTTGGAGGTGTTTGTGACGGTAAATGAGGAGGTTACGCGCTACTTTTTGGTCGGCTGTAGCGAGATAGAAGGGTAGGCAATACGCTTCTGTATCCCAATAGGTGCTTCCACCGTATTTTTCACCGGTAAATCCTTTCGGACCGATATTGAGACGAGCATCTTCGCCCGTATAGGTTTGTTCTAACTGAAAAATATTGAAACGAATCCCTTGTTGGGCAGCATAAGTGCGACTGTCCGAATCCCCTTCGATGATGATGTCGTTTTGCGCCCAACGGTCGGCCCAAGCCTGCACTTGTTCGGCTTTCATCTGTTCAAAGCCTTTCTCCGAGATTCGTTGGATATAGGCTTTGGCATTGGGAATCAATTGCTCCACGGCATGATTCAACGACGCCAAATTGACAGCATATTTGTACAAAACTACTTCTTCATTCGCCGCGACGTCCAATTCAACCTGACAGGCTACACACTTGTTTCCTTTGATGGGTTTGCTCTGAAAATCAATACGTTCACCGTTAAGCGTAATGTCAATTTTCATCCCGGTACACACGTTGAAAAGCTCCGTTTTGAAAGGCGTGTCTTTGGTGCGCATTTCAAGGTAGCCTTCCCCAAAAGCGGTTTCTTTACGAATTTCATCCCAGAATTTTTCGCCGTAGTTGGAATCTTTATTGCTGATATCGCCATTTAAACATGGCGTAAGCGTGATTTTTCCGTCAAAATTAAGGGGCGTAATGGCATAACGAATCGCTCCAGATTCATCATCAACGATACTGCAAAAACGCTGTGCTTGTACACGAATTTGTTTGCCGCTTGGCAGCTTGGCCACAAATTTTCGTTCCAAAATCCCCTCTTTCATGTTCAGCACCCGCGAATAATCTGACACGGTGCAGGTAGCCAAATCAAGGATTTCGCCTTCGATTTCAACGTTTATTTCTATCCAATTACAGGCATTAAGGACTTTGGCGAAGTAGCGCGGGTAGCCGTTTTTCCACCAACCTACGCGGGTTTTGTCAGGATAAAATACGCCAGCTACGTAATTTCCAAGGAGGGTTTTGCCCGAAAATTTTTCTTCAAAATTGCCTCGCTGACCCATGCGGCCGTTGCCAAGGCTGGTAAGACTCTCCGTAATTTCGTTGTATTCAGGATAAAATCCTTCTTCGATGACGCACCACGGGTCGTGTTTGATATAATTCTTCATTGTACAGGGTTAACGCGGCATTATAAAAACCACAAAAGTAGGGATTTCGGACGAAGGTTTCTACTACGATTTTACCTATAATAAGTGCAGAGTTTGCCTTTTGCGTCCCATTTTCCCCAATTCTTGAGATCAAAAGTGTGTGAAAAACAATTCTTCTTTTTTTACTTGGTGATTTTTAATCTTTTTTTCAAAAACAGGTTAGTAAATAACCTGGATGTTTAAGGATATTTTCCTATTTTTGAAATACTTAAAAATCGTTCCGAATCCAAAAAATAGTCGCTATAGCCCGTGGGAGAATGTGTATTTAGGATAGCTGCATTCTTGTTGAAACCCCAAGACCGCAACCCATAAACAAACAATAAAATGGCTGAAGTAACTGAAGAAGATCAGAACACCAAAGAAGCACTCATTGCTTTGATTAACAAAATTCATCAGGATTACGAAATATGGTACGCCAGAATATCCAAACGAAATTTTAGAATTTGGTACGGATTGCAATTGGGTTCCTTATTATGCGGCTTTTTGACCTCTTATGCGGCTTTTTGACCTCCATATTTGTGGCCTTCCAGACCAAAGCTACCTGGACACCCAACATCAAACTCATTTGTGCCATTATCCCGCTGATTGGCTCCTTAGCTTCTACCGTTGTTCTGCAATTCAAAGTTTTTGAGACGTGGAGACTGCGGGAAGAAGGATGAATATCGTTTCATAATTTGGTCAATATGGCTAATACCGAGTTGTTGAAGTGCAAAGTCCCCGAAGATTATCCCAAATTGCACGAGACTATTACTCAGAAAACGAACGAACTGGAAAATGAGCAGTCAAGTAAGCATTTTGCGTTGTACGGAAGTAATTTTATTGCCTCATTTACGCCCAAAAAGTAACTTACAAATGATTATGCTGTTTTTTAGCTGTCACAGCTTAAACATCAGATAGAGAATAAGTCCGTTGGTGTGGTCATACTCCGACAGCGTAAACCGCTCCGCCAAAACATAGACATAACCTGCCTCTACGTCAAAATGAGGAGTGATTGAATGCGTAAATGTACAACTGAGGCGGTTTTGATTGAACGCATTGGGCAAGCGATTAGGAGGCAGATTGATAAAAACTTCGTCGTAAAGGGTCATCAGCGTTTTGGAAGACAAGGTAAAACGAGACAATAGTCGGGTGCGATTTCGGTAACGCGTAATGGCATCAAATTTTCTGTATTCGTAAACATTACGAAACTGTAATCGGCTTTTTGTCCATGCTTTGACGTATTCTAATCCCCCCGAAAAACGAAGCTCGTGCAGTCTCGGCACTGACAAATCAGCGTCTTTTCCTAAAAGCTGATAAGAATAAATATTCTCGTAGGGAGAAAGTATGACATTGAGATGTTTAAACTGATAGGTAAGGGTAAATTTTACATTGCTCGTTTGAGGGTTTTCAATCGGACTTAAATGGTGCAAGTTATTTTGTCGTCTCATCCCGACTTCACCCATCAAATTCAATTTTGGAGTCAGTTTGGCGTTTAAAGCCACTCGTGTCCAAAAACCGGTGTGAAAATAATGTTGAGAGAAGGCATAAAAAGGGAGCCCTCCGAGAAGGGTAAAAAGTAAAAATTTTCTCATAAGATGGTGTCAGGCGGTCAAGCTCTACAAAAATAAATCAAATTTTGTAAAGTTTAGCAGGACTGAACCTTAACGTTTGAATATACCCCAAACAATCAGCCATTGTGCCGCACCGTAGGTCGTCATTACGAGCAAAGAAGCGATGTCGAAATGTTGTAAAAACTTGTTGAGGGCAATGGTAGAATCGGATAAAATAAACAAAATAGCGCCTGCCAATACCCACGAATAACTGTTGTAGTTTACCGAACCTTTCCGAAACGCCGCCGCTACGCCCATGCTGCACAAACAGACAGAATAGACCACTACGGGCATCCAGAGCCCTTTTGTAGAAGTGTTACCGGTGATGGGTTGGTATAAAATGGCTAAAAAACTGAGCCCGTAAATCGCAAAAGGTAAAGTCAAACGCCGCCAGGAAGTGCGTAATGCGGCTTTTCCATCGGGAGTCAGTGTTTTGCTGAAAGCTATAATGTAACAGATTTGCATAACCAAAAATGACCCCAAACCCGCCACAAACAGGTCTTTGCCGCGAATCATCAAGAAAATATCTCCACCCAATCCAAACCACATTCCAATCCAAAGCCATGGATAGGTTTTGAGGTAATCGCGCGTCCAAAACAGGAGTGAAAGCATGATAAGGGGCTTAAACAAATATACGCCCTGCCAAAAACCGGCGTAGCCACAAGCAATCTCAGCAACGACAATAGCCGTGTAAATAAGAAGTTTTAAACGCATAAAATCAGTTAGAAAGGTTAGGGTTTAAGAAAATAGCAGAATAAGAGCGACCTATTTTTTTTCTTGGCAAAGTTCAATCAACACCCCATTCGTACCCTTAGGGTGCAGAAAACACACCAGTTTATTGTCAGCACCGCGTTTGGGAGTTTCATGGAGCAAAGTGAATCCCTCGTTTTTGAGGCGTTCCATTTCGGCCAAAATATCATCCACTTCAAACGCAATATGGTGAATTCCTTCGCCTTTTTTTTCAATAAACTTCGCAATTGGACTGTCGGGATTGGTGGCTTCGAGCAGTTCTATTTTGGTTTGGTTGATTTTGAAAAACGAGGTCGTCACGCCTTCCGATTCCACTGATTCGTGTTTGTAAGGCGACGTATTAAAAAGTTTGGAAAACAGTTCATCGGAAGCGGCGATATTTTTGACTGCAATTCCGAGGTGTTCGACGTTGGTAAGCATCAGATGGAGAAGGTTTTTAGCCGGTAGTGCGCATTGATTGGCAAAAGTGAACAACTTAGCGATAATAAACAAAAGTTTGCGGTCAAGCTTTCTGAATCGCCTGTCTCTTATAGCAGAAGGGGGAATTTTATTCTCTTGAAGGGCAAATGGAGAAAGCCGATTACCAATTTACCATCGAAAAGAGGTTTTGCAAACACTTGCAATTTTTTTCAAACGTTTGCAGTAGCTTTTCTTTTTTAAGGCTTATTTCTTCAAAAGTTAATACTGTATATTTGCTCAGTCATACGAAACATAATCTTGTATATCATTACATATCATCATGAATTCCACGCAATACACCGACGCCGAAATCGCTCCATTAGCAAGTTTGGATGAGTGGGAAGACGACCTTGTTCTACGTTATCCCGATCCTGATAGCCTCGCGCAAGCCAAGGCAAAAGAAGAATTTCGTAATTACGACGATCCTGCCCGCGATACCGTGAAAGAGTTTTACCGCCTCAATCACAAGTATCAGACGTACGATTTTGTAATGGAAAAACGTCAGGATTTTCTCAAGTTTGATAAAAAAGAAATGACCCTGTGGGATTCATTTGAGTTCCTGAATACCCTAGTGGATGATTCTGACCCGGATATCGCCCTTGACCAACTTCAACACCTGTTGCAAACTTCGGAAGCTATCCGTGCGGATGGTCACCCCGATTGGTTTGTATTAACCGGACTGTTGCACGATATGGGAAAAGTGCTTTGTCTGTTTGGCGAACCTCAATGGGCCGTTGTGGGTGATACGTTTCCCGTAGGTTGCCAACACTCTGATAAAATTGTTTACCCCGAATATTTTGCGACCAATCCTGATTCTAATGACGAGCGTTTCAATACCAAATACGGTGTTTATGAGCCAAACTGTGGCTTACGCAACGTCCACATGTCATGGGGCCACGACGAATATTTGTACCAAATGACGAAGAATTATTTGCCTGAGTCAGCTTTGTATATGATTCGTTATCACTCGTTTTACGCTCAACACCGTGAGAATGCATATACCCACCTGATGGATGCGCACGACCACGAGTATTTCAAATGGGTGAACGTGTTCAATCCTTATGATTTGTATACAAAATCGCCTAAAGTTCCCGATTGGAACGAGCTTAGACCTTATTACGAGGATTTAGCGGCAAAATATTTGCCTACTACCTTGAAATTTTAATCTAAAAAGCGGTTCTCAAAACCGCTTTTTTATTTATCTTCCCGTGACAGATTTAGAAAAACCAGCCCATCGTCCGTTATAAACGGTGAACTGAAAGCAGCAAACTGTCAACTGAACTATGGCATCTGACCGACCCATTACGATTAAAGACATTGCCCGTAAATTCAAGTGTTCCCCTTCTACCGTATCAAGGGCCTTGAACAACCATCCCCTGATTAATGAAGACACTCGCAAAAACCTGCAGGAATACGCTCAAAAAGTAGGGTATCAGCGCAATTCGGTGTCGTTGAGTTTGCTTAACAAACGCACCGGAACGCTGGGTGTTATTGTTCCTTCTCTCAATCATCAACACGAAACGGCTATCATTGACGGGCTTCAATCAGTGCTGCAACCGCAAGGTTATTTGATGAATATTTGTGTTAGTAACGAAAGTTATCTTCTTGAGAGAGAATACGTTGAAAAATTGTTGGCCAATCGGGTAGAAGGGATTTTTCTGTCTATATCACAGGAAACATACGATTCAGGCCATTATGAACACCTTGAAAGTATTATTCAACGAAAAGTGCCCCTGATTTTTATTGACCGCGAATACGAAGGTTTTGAAGCAAGTCGGGTTACGATAGACGATTATTACGGCGCTTTTGCGGCAACGGAGCATTTAATCAAAATGGGTTGTCAGCGCATTGCTCATTTAAAAGGTCCGCAGGGTTTATCCATTACCGAACAGCGATTTCATGGTTATGTAGACTGCCTGAAAAAATACCAATTCCCGATTAAGGAAGAGTTGATTGTCAGTACCAATTTTCAAGTAGAAAGTGCGATTATCCCCACGCAGCGCCTCATGGAGCTTCCTCAGCGCCCCGATGGTATTTTTGGGGTAAATGACCAAGTTGCCATCGGAGCGATGTATGTGGTACGGGAAAAGGGATTTCGAGTACCCGGCCAAGTAGCCATTATAGGTTTTGATGACTCACCTATTTCGGCTTATATTTCTCCTCCACTCACTACTGTCAGGCGTCCTGGAAAGCAAATTGGAGCGGAAGCTTCGCGTATTTTTTTAAGTCAAACCAAAGAGAACCCCGTACCCGTTGAAAATCTCGTATTACCGGCGGCTTTGGTTATTCGAGAATCGTCGCTTCGGTTTTAAGGCTTTTTACTTCTTGTTTACGCAATTGATTACTGGTCTGTGTACTGCCATCGTGTGACCAACCGGGGGGATTTACAACGTATTTCAGTTTGGTTTTCCAATCTACTTCTCGCTTCAAATCATGGACAATGGCTTTCCATTCGTGAAATAGAGTATTGGTCAAACTTCTATCATCTAATGATTTTGTTAATCCGTAACGGACAGGTTCTTTTTCCAGTTCTTCCTGAAAAGTACCGAAAATTCTATCCCAGATGATAAGGCACATTCCCATGTTTTTGTCCAAATACGGTACATTGGACGCATGATGTACACGGTGATGTGAGGGGGTTACGAATACATACCCAAGCCAACCTAATTTGCCAATATAGTTAGTGTGTACAATGATTCCGTAAGTCTGTGTAATAGAATACATTAACACAATATCAGCAGGTTTAAAACCAACCAATACCAAGGGGATAAAATAGACAAACCGATACAAAGGCTGAAACACCGAAGAGCGAAAACCCGTGGTAAGATTGAAATATTCGGAAGAATGATGCGTTACGTGGACTGCCCAAAATAAACGGCTGTAATGATCCACTACGTGCAGGAAGTAAAACAGAAAATCTTCTGCAAAAAACAGTACTATCCAATAGGCGTAGACGTTACTAATCTCAGTAAACCGGTACTGATAAAATGCAACTAAAATTACGACATAGACGGCCCGAAATGCTAAATCTATCCCTCCGTTAAAAAGCATCAGAAGGAAGTTGGTCAGGGTATCGCGCCAAGTATAATACTGACGATGCTGCCAATGGCTCATCAATGCCTCAAATCCAATTAGCAGGGCATAAAAAGGAGTTGTAAGTTGAATTATGGTCTGTTCTAATTCGTTAGTCATTAGAAAAATACTATTTTTGTGGTGCAAATTAAGTAAAAACAAAACAAAATAAATACGACAGAGTTGACAAACCCGTCGAAACGCCGTATAATAGCACAAATACTCTAAGATTGGGCATGGTAGGAATCATAATGGGCAGCCTTTCAGACTTAAAGGTGATGCAGGAAGCCGCTGATATGTTGAAAGAATTTGGAATTGGATACGAGATAGATATTGTTTCGGCACACCGTACTCCTGAAAAAATGGTGGAATACGGAAAAAATGCCCGTTCTCGCGGGTTGAAAGTCATTATTGCTGGTGCTGGAGGAGCGGCTCATTTGCCGGGAATGATTGCCTCATTGACTACGTTACCCGTTATTGGAGTGCCTGTCAAAAGCAGCAATTCCATAGACGGTTGGGATTCGGTTCTTTCTATTTTACAGATGCCTTCAGGTGTACCTGTCGCTACAGTAGCGCTTAACGGTGCTCGTAATGCAGGGATTCTGGCCATCCAAATCATTGGAACTTTCGACGAAGGAGTAGCCGAAAAATTGACCGAATACAAAGAATCGCTTAAAGTTAAAGTAGCTGAAATGAGCCGGGAAGCTCAAGCTTTATCTTAGATAAATGAGGCGTGTCGTATTAATTACAGCACCAAAATTGAACTTAATTATATCAATAATCTGATTGTAAACTTACTTTTTCAAACCCTTCAGGTTTTTGCAAATTACTAATGATATGTCAGAAAACGAAAATAGAAATCGTCGTCCCGAAGAAACCTCTAAATTGCCTTACCTTTCTTTAGCTGTATTGGTATTGGTGATTTCGGGCTTATTATATGTTGGATATGAATACATTGCCGACGATGCCGCCGATGTGGATCAATTGCTGAATACACCGCTTGACACAACGGGGCGTGAATTGCAGCCGATTCCTAACGAAAATGGACAATTTAATCAACCAGAAAGCACAACTCCCTCTACTCTGGAAGGTGAAAATACTGCTTCTGACGATAATACAACAACTACTCCTGCCGAAAAAGAAGAAACACTGGCTACCAAACCTCCGAAGCCAGAGGAAGAAGAGCCCGTAAAAAAGCCGGAAGAAAAAGAGCCAGAAAAACCCAAGCCTGCAGCGGTAGATCCGGGGGGAGTAGAGATTACGCATACGGTACAGTCCGGCGAAACATTCTATGGTATTGCTAACCGTTATAACCTCAAAAGCAATACACTCAAAGGGCTCAATCCGAATATTCAGGACGAAACCAAAGACGTAAAATCGGGCGTAACACGCATCAAAATACGGGTACAGGCTGTCCACACAGTAGGAGCCGGTGATATTTTACGAGTGGTAGCCGACAAATATGGGGTGACAGTGGAACAAATTATGGCCGCTAATAAAAAGACCAAAAACTTTGCTGAGCGCGGGGAAAAACTGGTTATTCCTTTTCCTGCAAAGCAATAAATAGACCAAGGCGAGGAGTTATGATTGACTCCTCACCTTCAACTGACTTGCGCAAGTCGTCCTTTTTGCCCAAAAAATTCCGATATTGTGGGCTCTTTGCTTGTATTGGCTTCTTCATTGTAATAAATCAAGCTCCAATTGCCGTTATAATCTTCAACGAGAGCACTCAGAGATTCTACCCAATCGCCCGAGTTCATATAAATCACGTCTCCCATTTGACGAATGGCGGGTTGGTGAATGTGTCCGCAGATGATACCGTCACAATTGCGTGAACGGGCCAATTCCGTTAATTTTTCTTCAAAATCAGAAATGTAACTTACTGCTGCTTTGACTCGTTGTTTCACTACCTGCGACAATGAGTAATACGGCAGTCCCTGCCAACTGCGATAATGATTATACAACTTATTGACCCACAATAAAAAAGTATAACCTACATCGCCCAAATAGGCCAACCATTTCATGTGGGTAGTGATGCTGTCAAATACATCCCCGTGCGTGATATAGAAGCGCTTGCCGCCTGATTTAAGAATATAATCTTTACGAATTTGAAACTGTTTGCCGAGTTTTAGCGGCATGATTTGATCCAAAAAATCATCATGGTTTCCCCGCAGATAAATAACCTTGGTATCATAGTCATCCATCATCTTCAGCACCGTCTTGAAAAAAGCAGTATGTTTCTTTTTCCAAGCCCCGTATTTTTTCAGTTGCCAACCGTCAATAATATCCCCGTTGAGGATTAGTTTACGGCATTTGTACTGTTTGAGGAAGTTGGTCACCTCTTTGGCTTTGGAGCCTTTAGTTCCCAAATGAAGATCTGAGATGACAATCGTGCGAAAATGTAGCTTATTTTTCATGCTTTCAAAAAAACTACATTTTCTTTACTTATTCATTTTCAATGATTTATGCTTTTGATATTTTTTTGTCTACCCCGTAACATTTCAGTAACAATTCAAATTTTCGGAACTTTCACCCATTAAATAGGCTTAAAGATTCACATAATCGTACATTCACAATTAGTATTTATAATGGAAAATCCTGTTTTGATTTTAGGAGCAAAAGGCTTGGGCTTGGTCGCATTAGATATTTTTCAACGCAATAATGTCATCGTTTACGGTCTTTTGGACGACGATACTGCTTTACACAACACCGAAATCGGCGAATACACCGTCTTGGGGAACACAGACGACGATGGATTTCTGAAACTCATTGGCAAAAAATGCGAAGCTTTTGTAGCGGTAGAAGAACGCGCCGTTCGTCGCGACCTCGTTGAAATGCTCAACGACCGCCGTCATGTCATGCCCGTTAATGCGATTCACGACACAGCCGTTATTTCATCCTTTGCTGAAATCGGTCATGGTAATTTGATTGCTGCAAGAGCCGTCGTCAATGCCAAAGCTACCGTTGGGAATCATTCGTTGATTCAGACTGGGGCTGTCATTGAACACGGAGCTACTGTGGGCGATTATGCCAATATAGGTGCCGGAAGTATCGTTGGTAGTGGTGCCACCATCGACGATGATGCTTTTGTTGGTTCGGGTGTCACCATCATTGCAGGAGTGAAAATCGGGAAAGGTGCCAGTGTAGGGGCAGGTTCAGTGGTCGTGGAAGATGTTCCTGCAAAAGGACGGGTGTTTGGAAACCCGGCTAAGAAAGTGTGATGAATTTGTTATTTGTTTTTATATTTACCTTAAAATAAAAAGCAGATGGAAGCGAACTTAAATTTTAATATACCCCTATCAATTAACGAGTTAGCTCAATTGATTAGGGAACAATTACCTGCCAGTGACCGATTAAAATTGGCCCAATTGCTCGGTGCTGATGAACCTGAAGCTAACGACGAGCCTTCCCAAGAACAACTCGTTGCTGAAATAAAACAAGCGGTGCATGAACTTAATTTAGTAAAACAAGGAAAAATGAAAGCCCGTCCTGTTAAAGAATTATTGGATGAACTTTGAGATTAAAACCATCGAATCGTTTGATAGGCAGATTAAACGATTCGCTAAAAAGTATCCTTCAGTTAAAAAAGACTTTACGAATTTTTTAGAAACTTTAGCAGAGAATCCAACTCAAGGTACGCCGTTGGGTAAAGATTGTTATAAAATCCGAATGGCTATTTCGAGTAAAAACAAGGGTAAATCAGGTGGTGCACGGATTATTACCAACGTTCATGTTGTGGGAGAAACCATTTACCTGCTTTCCATTTATGACAAGAGTCAAAAATCAAATTTGGACGAAGGTGAATTAGATGCTTTGTTGCTTGAAATTATTGATTAAATCTCAATCCTTCGGTCTGAAAAAACTTCACATCAGAATTTACATTTTTCAATAAATCCCGTGTCCGCTCAGGCCGGGCATCCGTCAAAAAAACTTGCCCAAACGTGTCATTTTCGATGAGTTGGATTAGCTTTTGGATGCGGCGGTCGTCCAGTTTGTCGAAAATATCATCCAGTAGTAGGAGGGGTTTCATTTCTTTTTCAATGGCGATGAGGTCAAATTGTGCCAATTTTAAAGCCAGCACAAACGACTTTTGTTGACCCTGTGAACCAAATTTGCGCAAAGCGACGCCGTTCATTTCAAACACAAAATCATCTTTGTGAATCCCCATCAGGGTTCGTTGGGTTTGTAGATCACGCCCACGGTGAAGTCGAAAATTTTCCCTGAAATCCAAATTTTCCACTTCAGATTCGTATCGGATAGTGACTGCTTCGCGGCTTTCACCCAAAAAAGCGTAATAATGCTCGGCCAATGGTTCAAAGCTCGCCAAAAATCGTTGGCGACGCTCAAAAATACGATTGGCCAATTCGATGAGTGACTCGTCATAGGTGTCCAACAACACATCATCAACGTAGTGACGGTCGGCAAAAATTTTAAGCATACTGTTCCGCTGCGCCAATACTTTATTGTATTGAAGCAAATCCTGCAAATAAAACTGATCTACCTGCGACAATACGCCGTCGAAAAAACGGCGGCGTTCTTCACTTCCTTCCCGTACCAAATCAGTATCGTTCGGAGCCACCAACACCACGGGAAATAATCCAATATGTTCACTGATGCGTTCGTATGGTTTTTTATCGGACAAGATGACTTTTCGTTGTCCTCTTTGCAGGCTGCACGTAATCTGAATCGTTTTCCGGTCTTTATGAAAAATACCGTCAACAATCGTAAATTCGGCTTCGTGCTGAATACTGAAGACATCCTGTACTTGAAAAGCACTTTTGGTGAGTCCCAGCCAATAAACGGCATCCAATAGGTTGGTTTTCCCGCTGCCGTTTTCTCCCACAATACAATTAAGGTGAGGACTAAACTCAAAACTGCCTTCTTCGTAGTTTTTGAAGTGGGTTAGTTGGAGTTTTTCTAAGTGTAGCTGTGGCATTGAATGGTTTTATGCTTATTTTCGCGGGGCAAAGATAAAACAGTCCACCCTTTACAGTTTAAAGTTGGCAGATAATTACCTTATTTTTATTAAACAAGCCAACGACCTATTGTTCACAGTTGACGCAGAAAACCTTATTTTATTGTAAAAAATGGCAACCAAGACCAAAGCGACCCCAGCTAAAACAACCCATCCCAAAGAAAGATACATGTACTGGTACGAGTCCATGATGCTTCAACGTAAGTTTGAAGAAAAAGCAGGACAGCTCTACGGACAACAAAAAATTCGTGGCTTTTGCCACTTGTATATTGGTCAGGAAGCATGTTCGTCGGGCGGAGTAAGTGCACTTACCAAAGATGACAAATGGATTACCGCTTACCGCGATCACGGTATTCCATTGGCGTTAGGTACTGATCCTAATGCGATTATGGCCGAACTCTACGGAAAAGCAACGGGTACGACCAAAGGTAAAGGCGGTTCGATGCACATTTTTGATAAGGAACATAACTTTGTAGGCGGGCACGGTATCGTAGGCGCTCAAATTCCATTGGGAGCGGGTATTGCCTTCGCCGAAAAATACAACAAGACCTCCAATCTTTGCATCTGTTTGTTTGGTGACGGAGCCGTACGTCAAGGCGCTTTGCACGAAGCTTTCAACATGGCGATGACGTGGAAACTTCCCGTGATTTTTGTGGTAGAAAACAACGGATACGCCATGGGAACCTCTGTAAACCGTACTTCTAATGTGACAGACCTTTATACCATTGGCGAAGCGTATGATATGCCTTCTGAGCCAGTAGATGGAATGGACGTAGAAGCCGTTCATGAAGCGGTGAGTCGCGCTGCTGAGCGTGCACGCAGTGGTCAGGGACCTACTTTTTTAGAATTCAAAACGTATCGCTATCGGGGCCACTCTATGTCGGACCCGCAAAAATACCGTACCAAAGAAGAGGTCGAAGAATACAAGAAACGGGACCCTATCGAAATGGTAAAATCGACCATTTTGACCAATGGAATCGCTACGGAAGAAGATTTAGCGGCTATTGATGCTAAAATCAAACAGCGAGTGGATGAAGCCGTGAAATTCTCGGAAGAGTCACCTTGGCCGGATGCTTCCGAAATCTTCAAGGATATTTACGTACAGGAAGATTATCCGTTTATTGTTGATTAAGCAAATTATAAAACCTTATAGGTTTCAAAAACCTATAAGGTTTACAAGCTATGAAAACGTTAGGAAGTTATTTTATCTTTTTAGGCTCGCTTTTAACCAATCGCGAAAAATTTCGAGTCTATGTAAAATTGGTATTCGATGAATGCATAGAAATCGGCATTAACTCGGTTTTTATCGTTTCCATTGTCGCCACCTTTTTGGGAGCGGTAACCTGCGTTCAAACGGCTGATAACTTAGTAAGCCCTTTTGTTCCCAATTACATTATTTCCCTTATTGTACGCGACAGCAGCATTCTGGAATTTGCTCCTACCATTACCTGCGTGGTATTGTCGGGTAAAGTAGGTTCACATATTGCAGGGGGCTTAGGCACCATGCGCATTACTGAACAAATTGATGCCTTGGAAGTTATGGGCATCAATTCCATCTCTTATTTGGTACTTCCCAAAATCATTGCTGCACTTGTCATGTTTCCGATGCTTGTCATTCTTTCGGGTTTCCTCTCCATCTTAGGGGGCTATATGGCAGGAGTAGCTACCGGTGTCATCTCTCCAGAAGATTATATTCGGGGACTTCGTTACGATTTTCGGACGTTCAATATCCCTTTTGCCTTAATCAAATCAATCGCTTTTGCGTTTTTGATTACCTCTATTTCTTCCTTCAAAGGCTATTTTACCCAAGGCGGTGCTTTGGAAGTAGGGCAAGCTTCAACGGCAGCGGTTACCAATAGTTGCATTGCCGTACTGATTGCTGATTATTTACTCGCGCAGTTGTTATTACTCTAACCCTTGCTTACCATTCAATTTCCTGTAAACCCTTACTTTTTAAGTAATTGTTCGCTTGACTAAAATGCTTATTTCCAAACCAGCCACCAAAGTTGGCTGACATGGGCGAAGGGTGCTTTGATTTCAATACAAAATGTTTTTTTGCGTCAATAATGCGACCTTTATCCTGCGCATATTTTCCCCAAAGAAGGAATACTAATCCCTGCTTCTCATTGTCAAGATGCTGAATAACAGCATCCGTAAACCGCTCCCAGCCGTGTCCTTGGTGGGAACCCGGCTTTCCTTCCCGTACCGTCAGCGTAGCATTTAATAATAACACCCCCTGCTCAGCCCAACGTTCCAGATTGCCCGTGCGAGGGAATGGTTTGCCCAAATCGTCCTGAATCTCTTTGAAAATATTGATAAGCGAAGGCGGCATGGATACACCGTCATTGACCGAAAAACACAATCCATTGGCTTGGCCTTTCCCATGATAAGGGTCCTGTCCCAAGATAACCACTTTCACTTGGTCGAAAGGGCACTTGTCAAAGGCATTGAACATTAGCTTGCCGGGAGGGTAAATTTTCTGAGTTACGTACTCCTGCTTAACAAAGTCGGTCAGCTCTTTAAAATACGGCTGTTCAAATTCAGACTGTAGATGCGCCTTCCACGAGGCGTCTATTTTAACATCCATTTTTCTAATTTTTAGGCAAAATATTGGTTTTTTCAACTATTACAACCTAATTTTGGTTATAAAGTTAGGAAATTTCAAAAAAACCATGACATCAGCGATTACAGAAGGCGTGAGAGTGAGCGTATTAACGCAATACCAGCCCGAATATTCGAGCCCGATGCAGGCGCATTTTGTATTTACGTACCGCATCACTATCGAAAACCACAGCGAGCATACCGTACAATTGCTGCGTCGGCATTGGTTTATCCATGATTCCAACGGCACAGTGCGCGAGGTAGAGGGAGAAGGGGTAGTAGGACAGCAGCCTGTCCTCGAACCGGGCGAAGTTCATGAATACGTATCCGGTTGTAATCTGCGAACCAGCATGGGAAAAATGGCAGGTACGTATTTGATGGAGCGCATCATGGACGGAAAGCAGTTTCAGGTTACCATTCCCGAATTTATGATGATTACACCATATCGCTTAAATTAAAATCATAAGCAATATATTGTAACATCAAGTACCGTTTAACTATTTCATTTTGCAGTTTCGCTCCCTACTTTTTTATTTTCTTGCTGCCCAAAACGAACACGGTCTGCATTCTCCTTTTGTGTTTGATTTGTACCGTAACATTATTAAAAAAGACGGCATTTCTACCGACTTTGACAGGATTGAGGCTATTCGGGAACAAATGCTTCAGAGTCGTGAAAAAATCCACGTGACTGATTATGGCGCGGGCTCCAAAGTCAACGCTTCGCCCGTTCGTGAAATTCGGGATATAGCTCAAAATTCAAAAAAATCGGCACGTTTAGGACGCTTGTTTTTTCGTTTGATTGAGCACTTTGGCTACGAATACATTTTTGATTTGGGCACTTCTTTGGGGCTTACTACCTTATATTTAGCAGCTGATTCCAAAACAAAAGTAACCACTTTTGAAGGTTGTCCTGAAACTGCTAAAATAGCCGATCGAAATTTTGAACAGTTTGCAGTTTACAAAGGGCAAGGGGCAAGAGACAAAAGAGAAGAGAAAAGAAGCAAGAGGCAAGAAGCAAAGGGCAACAGCCAACCCGCAATCACAAATCACAAATCACAAATCACAACTATCGTAGGAAACCTTGATGAAGTGCTTAGCGAGCAGGTAAATGCGGCCCCCAAAATTGACTTTGCGTTTTTCGATGCCAACCACCGCTACGAGCCAACCGTGCATTATTTTGAAACCTGTCTCCAAAAAGCGCATAACGACAGTCTATTTGTTTTCGACGATATTCATTGGTCTGCTGAAATGGAAGCGGCTTGGGCCTATATCAAAGCACATCCGTCTGTCACGGTTACGATTGATTTATTCGCAGTAGGCTTGGTGTTTTTTCGCAAACAGCAACCCAAACAGGATTTTGTGCTGCGGTGGCCATTTTGGAAGTAATTACAACACGATAAACTCTACTCGTCTGTTTTTTTTGCGGTTTTCTTCAGTCGTATTGGGTGCAACGGCATCCACCGGTCCACGCCCAACAGTTTGCAAACGATTGGCATTGATTCCCTTTTGTATTAAGTAATCAACTACTGATTGGCAACGGTCGCGGGAAAGTTTTACATTCAGTTCAAAATCACCTACATTATCCGTATGCCCCCGAATTTCGACGCGGATAGCAGGATTTTGCTTCATCACTTCCAAGAGTTCATCCAATTGTAAGGAAGATTCAGGTCGTAGTACCGGACTGCTTTGGTCAAAATAAATGTTATTCAGCGAAATTGCTTTGCCTTTTTCAATGGTTCCAAACGACTTGGTTTCTACTGCTTTTTCTGCCGGAACGGGCGCTTTTGCAACGGGGGGAGGGGGGGCAGCCACTCGTTCCAATTTAGCTGTTAAGTCATATTGTTTACCATTCAATGCCGTTTCAATCGCTAAATTTTTAGTGACTGAAGTATAGCCTGTAGCCGTAGCTACTATCTCAATCGCGTCTGGTGAGTCGTACGAAAGTTCTGTTAAGCCGTCCTTCACTATTAATGTTTGAATTTCTCCCGTGTTTTTTGATTTGACTTTTACAGTACTGCTTGGGATAGGACGCTCATCTGAATTAACTACCTTTATTTTTACAATGGACGGTTTGATTTTTTGTAACTCAAACGCTAAAGGTCGGTCGTGTTTAATGTCATTAATATTCGCAGAAGCATCGGTATATCCCTTGGCGGTTACATAAATGCTAACCACGGTTTCTGGAACAACTTTTATCAAAAATCCATTGTCGGCAGCGCTAAAAACAGGCTCAAATTCCTTCCCCGTTTTTGAATCCTTCACTTTCAATTGAATTTTAACCAACTGAGCGTGAGTTTCAACATCTCTTACTACAATTGTTATATTGATAAGCCCTGCCTGATTGCCAGAATCAAAGATTTGAGCATCTTTAACGGTTACTCCCCCCTTCTCATTATCAATAACTGACGTGATTACCGTCTCCTTTTTCTTTTTAGTAGTATCAGCTAAAAAATCGTTTAAAATGGAAGATTTATAGCCTATAAAAGGAGAATATGTTCTGCTCCCAGGAGCACACCAACTATAATGTCCGAAGACACTTAATAGACTGATAAGTAATAGAAGAAGCGTTGTTTTCATTGAGACAAATATCGGGGTAATTTTCTGTTTCTTGCGTAATACATCGGCAAATTCTGTATTAGCCTACTATACAGCTTTGATAGTCAGATATTCTTGTATTAATTTGCAAACGAATAGTTAGTAAGCTAAAAACCGACGCCTTTGATTTTAAATTATAAAAATGACTCACCCTTCCGATTCTCGTGCTTATTTTTTTAAAATTGACACTACAATTAAAAAAATTCGAAATGTTCTGCAAAAACGATTTAATGATGCAGGATTTGATTTAACCGTTGACCAGTGGGTATTGATTGACCACGTAGCCCGCAATCAGGGAATCAGTCAAAATACGCTGGCTGAATTAACTACCAAAGATGCCCCTACAGTAACGCGTATTTTGGATTTATTGGTTAAAAAAGGCTTGGTAGAACGCCGTATGTCGGAAGAAGACCGCCGCAAATTCAACATTTTTTTGATGCCCGAAGGTGAAAAGACCTTTGAAACAGTGTTACCCGTCGTAAAAGAAATCCGTCGGCAAGGCTGGGGTGAGCTAAACGAAGAAGATTATGAACATTTCGTTCGTATCATGGATTCTATTTACCAAAATTTTAGCAATTAGATAAAGTTACTAAGTGAACCATTAAAGGATTGCTTGGGTTTTTTATATAAATAAGTGGCTTTAGCGCGTTGCAGGCAGGTATTTTCATAAAAAGACAAGCCTAACCATAGTTGCATTTGGAACAAATATAGTGTTCCCTATATCCTCAAATCAGTAGAAACAGGTTAAAAATCAGCTGTTCACAGCCCTAAAATCCCGTGCCTGAAATGTAGGATTTATTTATTTTCAATAATTCCCCCCTATATTTGAAGGCAAAATTGGGACCAAACACACCCTCCATGTCAAAAAACTTAGTAATTGTAGAGTCACCGGCCAAAGCCAAAACCATTGAAGGATACTTGGGAAAAGATTTTACGGTCAAGTCCAGTTTTGGGCACGTCCGTGACCTTCCTGATAAAGATTTAGGCGTAGATGTAAAGAACGGCTATCAACCTGCCTATGAAGTTTCGTCCGATAAAACTAAAATAATCAGTGAATTAAAGAAGCTGGCTAAATCTTCGGATGAGGTTTGGCTCGCCACTGATGATGACCGCGAAGGGGAAGCTATTTCGTGGCATTTGAAAGAAGCGTTGGGTTTGCCCAACGATACCAAACGCATTGTATTTCGGGAAATTACTAAAGGAGCTTTGCAAAAAGCCATTCAAAATCCTCGTGCCATAGACATGGACTTGGTCAATGCCCAACAGGCACGACGTGTCCTTGACCGTTTGGTAGGGTATGAGCTTTCTCCTGTTTTGTGGCGTAAAATCAAAATCGGTAATAATACAGCTCTGTCGGCAGGACGGGTTCAATCGGTAGCCGTGCGGCTTATTGTGGAGCGAGAACGTGACGTAGACGCCCACGAATCAAAATCTTCCTTTAAAGTAACCGCCCGTTTTGACTTGGATGGCGGTAAAGTACTGGAAGCTGAACTTCCTAAAAACTTTGAAACGGAAACTCTGGCAAGGGAATTTTTGGAGAGATGTAAAGGGGCAACGTTCAAAATCAAAAATCTGGAAGTAAAGCCTGCCAAAAAATCACCGGCACCTCCGTTCACTACTTCTACGCTACAGCAGGAAGCTTCGCGGAAATTGAGTTTTTCGGTTTCTCAAACGATGACCGTTGCCCAAAAACTCTACGAAGCCGGTAAAATTTCTTACATGCGTACCGACTCTACCAATTTGTCGGAAGAAGCATTGCAGAAAGCAAAAGATCAAATAACGACCGAATACGGCGAAAAATATCACCAACAGCGCGTTTACAAAACCAAGTCAGAGTCGGCGCAGGAAGCTCACGAAGCCATTCGTCCTACCAACTTTGGCGAACTCAAAGCAAGTACGGATCGCAATGAGCAACGTCTGTACGAATTGATCTGGAAACGCGCGATTGCCTCTCAAATGGCAGATGCACAATTGGAGCGAACCATCGCAACGGTTGGCATATCGACTACTCCCGAAGATTTAATCGCACAAGGGGAAGTTATCAAATTTGACGGGTTCTTAAAAGTATATCTTGAATCGAAAGACGATGAAGAAGAGGATACAAAAGGAATGTTGCCTCCTTTGAACATCGGTCAAATCCTGCTTTTGAATATCCTTAAAGCAACAGAGCGTTTTTCTCGCCCTAAACCACGTTACACGGAAGCGAGTTTGGTGAAACAGTTGGAAGAGATGGGTATCGGGCGACCTTCGACGTATGCCCCTACGCTTTCGACCATCATCAAGCGGGAGTACGTGATGAAGCAGGACAAAAAAGGGCAGGAGCGTGATTTTAAAGAATTGGCGCTTCGAAACAATGAGATTAAAGAAACAGTAGGGAAAGAAACGTACGGCGCAGAAAAAGCAAAGTTGTTTCCAACCAATACGGGAATGGTCGTCAATGATTTCTTAGTAGATCTATTTCCCAATGTAGTTGACTTCTCTTTTACGGCAAACGTAGAAAAAGAGTTTGATGAAATTGCCGACGGGAAGCTTTCCTGGCAACAAATGATCGATGGGTTTTACCAAGGTTTCCATCAGAAAATCGGCGAAGTGGAAGGTTCCAACGTGTTGAAAAAGAACACCAATCGGGATTTAGGATTAGACCCTAAATCCGGTAAACCTATTTCGGCACGAATCGGTAAATTTGGTCCGTATGTTCAAATCGGCGAAAATATCGAAGGAGAACCCAAACCTCAATACGCCAACCTCAAGAAAGGACAGCTCGTTGAAACCATCACCTTGGAAGAAGCTCTTGAACTGTTTTCGCTTCCCCGTGAAGTAGGCTTCTTTGAAGACAAACCCATGATTATTGGGGTTGGGAAATATGGCCCGTATGTCAAGCACGACGATAAATTTTATTCGCTCGACCGCAACGATGATCCTTATACCGTAGAAGCCGAGGCGTGTATTATGGCCATCAAACTTAAACGCGGCGACCTCGCTAATGAGGGTGAAGGTTTGGGTGAGTTGGAAGGTAAACCACTTACCACCGGTCAGGGGAAATACGGACCATTCATCAAACACGATGATAAGTATTATTCTTTGCCGAAAGGTTCAAGTCTTCAACGAATTACGCGTGAAGAAGCGCTCGAAATTATCCAGAAAAAACGCGAAGTGGAGAACAATAAAGTAATTCGGGAATTTCCCGAAAATCCCACCGTTAAAGTTCTTCGCGGCCCTTACGGCCCTTACATCGCAGTTGGTAAACGGAATATCAAAATTCCTAAAGATACCGATCCCGCTTCACTCACGTTGGAAGATTGTATGAAGCTGGCAGGAAGCTGATTAAAATAGTATTCAGTAGTGAGTATTTAGTAGTGAGTAGATTTCTTTTGCTTTGAAAGTATTCAACTCAATACAATCATACTCATTACTCAATACTACCATGGATCAGCGTATTATTAATCTTTTTGACGAATACACCCACAAACCGCTCAAACGCGACGACTTTTTGCAGCGATTGGCTACATTAACAGGAAGCACTACCGCAGCGATGGCAGTATTGCCACTTTTAGAAATTAACTACGCCAACGCTTCTACCGTCAAACCCAACGACGAACGACTTACCACCGAAACCATCACGTATCCGGGTGAAGAAACCCAAATGAAGGGCTATTTAGCACGTCCTGCGGCAGCAGGAAAGTATCCGGCAGTGGTGATTATTCATGAAAACAGAGGTCTTAATCCTCACATTGAAGACGTAACGCGACGTGTAGCTTTGGCGGGTTTCATTGCTTTAGCACCTGATGCCCTTTCGCCTTTTGGCGGCACTCCGACCGAAGACGAAAAAATACGTACTTATTTTGGGCAACTTGACCCCAAGAAAAATCTCAGCAACTTCATAAAAGCCTTTGATTACCTTAAATCACGCCCGGACTGTACTGGAAAAACGGGTTGCGTGGGCTTTTGCTGGGGTGGTGCAATGGTGAATCAATTAGCGGTTAATGTTCCCACTTTAAATGCAGCAGTAGCTTACTATGGTCGTCAGCCTGATGCTGCCGATGTGCCTAAAATCAAAGCGGCACTGATGCTTCACTATGGAGGACTTGACGAGCGCATTAACGCAGGTATCCCTGCCTATGAAGAAGCATTAAAAAAAGCAGGCGTAAACTATGAGTTGTACGTGTATGAAGGTGCTCAACACGCTTTTAACAACGATACGGCTCCTACGCGTTACAACGAAGCCGTAGCCAAACAGGCATGGGAGAGAACCATTGGCTTATTTAACAAAAAATTAAAGTAAAGCGTATTCCTTATTCTTCGGCTTTTAGTTACTGTAAATTCCTGTGAAAATGGGTTCATCGTCACATTTGGTGAAAGTCGAGGTTTGGGTTGTAATTTTGAAGAATGGACTCTGCCTTCCTTTTGCCTTCCGAGCTCGACTTAGAACTACTTGATTACGAACTTTA
>NZ_JAIXST010000104.1 GCF_027484545.1 Runella sp.
TGGCCGTTGTTCAAAGCAAAATTGAATACAATTGGCCCTTCAAAAAAACGGCGCTGGCGTTGCTTGCTTCCATCATTCCTTTCGGTACATTTTGGGCCGATGCGAAGTTGTTTCGGGAAGATTAATGGCTGACAGTTTTTCCGTCAGCACAAAAAATCCCTTCAAAAATCAATTTGAAGGGATTTTCTATTTATCTGTCTGTGAGCTGCTTACACTCAACTGTAAACTGCATACTATAAACTGTAAACTAAGAATTATAATCCAAAAGCGATTTTAACCGCGTCTACGTAGTCCAGTTTTTCCCACGTAAAGAGTTCAACCGTTTTTTCGGCACGTTGGCCAGCGTTTTCAAATACTTTAGTAACTATTTTTGATTCACGACCCATGTGACCATACGCCGCTGTTTCTGAATAGATAGGATTACGCAGTTTCAAACGTTGCTCAATCGCGTAAGGACGCATGTCGAATACACCTTCTACAATGGTCGCAATTTCGCCATCGCTCAATTTCTTTCCGTTTGCACCTTTTACTTTAGAAGTTCCGTAAGTATTGATGTACAATCCACAAGGTTTAGCTACCCCAATTGCGTACGAAATTTGAACCAAAATTTCGTCACAAACACCCGCTGCTACCAAGTTTTTGGCAATGTGGCGAGTGGCATACGCAGCCGAACGGTCTACTTTTGAAGGATCTTTTCCGGAGAAAGCACCACCACCGTGAGCACCTTTTCCACCGTAAGTATCTACGATGATTTTACGGCCTGTTAAGCCGGTGTCTCCGTGCGGACCACCAATCACAAATTTTCCGGTTGGGTTGATATGATACGTAATTTGTCCGTCAAACAGTTTACGCAACGAAGGCTTCAATTTAGCTTTCACGCGCGGAATTACGTACGTAGTGATATCTTTACGAATTTGGGCCAACATCACTTCGTCTTCTGCAAAATCATCGTGCTGCGTTGAAACAACGATAGTATCAATCCGAATGGGCTTATTGGTGTCAGAATACTCAATCGTAACCTGCGATTTAGCATCGGGACGAAGGTACTTAATGCGTTTATTTTCGCGACGAACGGCCGCTAACTCTTCCAAAATCTTGTGCGACAAATCCAGCGCCAATGGCATGTAGTTGTCGGTTTCGCGGGTTGCGTAACCAAACATCATTCCTTGGTCACCGGCTCCCTGAGCGTTTGCTTTACTTTCAAAATCATCGGCCGTTTTACGGTCAACCCCTTGATTGATGTCCGCAGATTGGTCGTGAATGGCCGAAAGTACCCCGCATGACTTGGCTTCAAACATGTATTCCGCTTTGGTATAACCGATTTTGGCGATTACATCCCGCGCAATTTGCTGAACGTCCAAATACGTCTTCGTGTTTACTTCACCCGCCAACACCACCTGACCCGTAGTCACGAGGGTTTCACAAGCTACTTTTGATGTGGGGTCAAACGCCATGAAATGATCAATAAGGGCGTCCGAGATTTGGTCGGCGACTTTGTCGGGATGGCCTTCCGATACAGACTCTGAAGTGAATAGATACGGCATTATACTATTTGTGATTTACGAAGTATGATTTACGAATTTGTCAAGATTGAATTTAAGGCAGCAAATTTAGGTTATTTTTAGAGATAAAGAAAAAAGAGCGAAATTTGTAACTCCTTATTGGAGTTAGTTATCGGTTTATGGTTATTAGTTAACCGTTGTCCGTACAACTTTTTCGGCTAAAACTGATATTCTGATAACCGATACACAGATAACTGTTTATTAAGAGAAACAATGGTAAAAATTGAAAACATAGAACTCGGCGAATTTCCTTTGTTGTTGGCCCCCATGGAGGATGTCTCTGACCCACCCTTTCGGGCCGTGTGCAAAGAAGGCGGAGCCGATTTAATGTACACCGAATTTGTATCGTCCGAAGGGTTGATTCGCGATGCCGCCAAAAGTTTGCAAAAACTCGATATTTTTGAATACGAACGTCCCATCGGAATTCAACTTTTCGGAAGCGATATCGAAACCATGGGCGAATGTTCCAGCATTGCCACACGAGTAAGTCCTGATTTGATTGATATTAATTACGGTTGCCCCGTTAAGCAGGTTGCCTGCCGTGGAGCGGGGGCCGCATTGCTTCAGGATATTCCCAAAATGGTCAAAATGACCGAAGCTGTTGTAAAATCAACGCATTTGCCCGTAACGGTCAAAACCCGTCTCGGCTGGGATGATTCTACCAAAAACATACAGGAAGTAGCCGAACGCCTGCAAGACATTGGTATCAAAGCACTTACCGTTCACGGACGCACACGCGTACAGATGTACAAAGGCGATGCTGATTGGACTTTAATTGGTAGAATCAAAGAAAATTCACGCATCAACATTCCCATTTTCGGAAACGGCGACATTGACAGTCCCGAAAAAGCGCTTGAGTATCGTAATCGTTTTGGAGTAGACGGCATCATGATTGGCCGCGCCAGCATTGGATATCCGTGGATTTTTAATGAAATCAAGCATTTTATGAGTACCGGCGAGCACCTTGCGCCGCCTACGACAGCCGAACGGGTACGTGTTTGCCGTAAACATTTGGATTTCTCTATTCGCTGGAAAGGCGAACGCACTGGTATCGTAGAAATGCGCCGTCATTATGCGTCTTATTTCAAAGGCTTGGACAATTTCAAACCTTTCCGAATGCGATTGGTAGAAACCATGTCTTATCAGGAAATCAACGACATTTTGGAAGAAGTTTCAGACGTGTATTCGTTGGAAACCGTGTAATTTTCTACGTCTCTCTTCGTTATCTGCAAAATTAGTACTCCGCTAATTTTGCAGATAACCTCTCTTAAAATGACTTCCAAAATCGGCTTCTTCTTGGGGATATTCCTTTTTACTACCCTTTCTTTTGCCCAAAAGAAAAAGGTAACGCAGGGCATCAACGGTAAAGTGCTGTGGAAAGCAGGCAATCTAATGCCCGGTCCGGGTGTCAAACCTTCCAAAGGTTCGCCCGTGGTGCGCGAAATTTACATTTACGAACTCACTTCCAGTAAACAAACCGAAGCGGCCGAAGAAGGCGGGTTTTACCGAAAAATCAATTCAAAGTTGGTCAAAAAAGTAAAATCCGATAAGAAAGGACTGTTTTCGGTGTTGCTGCCTCCGGGTTATTATTCACTTTTTACCAAAGAAGAAAAAGGCTTCTACGCCAATCTGTTCGATGATGCCATGAACATCAATCCCGTACAGGTTCGCAAAGGAAAATGGGATACATTTGAATTTGTGATTGACTACGCCGCCGTTTATTGACCCAAGGCATACACCGCAAACGACGCCAGCCAATGTTCCCCTCCATAGCCTCCATTGGCAATTTGCGGTAACGTAGTATTGATAAAGCTCTGTGCACTTTTGAGTAGTTGAGCGCGACGCGGGTCGGTTTTGGGCAATACTTGAGCAATTCCTTTCATACACCATGCCCGGCTCAGCGAAAGTCCGTCTAAGTGGACAATCTGCATATCGTTACGGTCGCTGACAATGGGCAACTGCATCACATTTTTTAGTCCTGCCGCGGGCATAAACCCGTTAAACCACTTCAAAAAAGCCGCAGGAATCATAATACGACGCATCAAATCGGCCACTTCCAAACTCGGTGACAGAAAATCCGACCCGTCGGGCTCCTGAATGGCCGGCACATTGGTATTTTTCAAATAAAAGTAGTTTGCCTTTTCAATAATTTGGGCTTCAAACGTCGTGTTTTTGACGGTTCGAGCGTAATCAAGCGCAAAAACCAACCCAAAGGCGGTATTTGGGTGTACACCCGTGCGATTCGGGTAGGTTTGCTTAGGCAAAAAATTCGTCCAAAGAGTTAGAATTTGTTGGGTAAGAGGGCGCAGATTTAGATGCCATTGACGGCCCTGCGGGTCGTCCCAGGTGTACAATTCTTCGTCCAATTTGAGTATCCAAGCCCAACCATACGTGCGCTCAAAGGTCTTTGACAACGTATATTTGGTAAAATAATCCGCTTCAATTTTCATGTTTGCAGCCTGAAAACTATCATCCAAAATCTGACGAATCTGGGCTTCTTCGGGCAGGTTTTTAAAGGTTTTGAGCAATTTGACCAGCATCCAATGCCCGTGAACGGACGAGTGCCAATCCAAACAGCCGTAAAAGGAAGGATGCAGTTCTTTGGGGGTCAATTTAGCATCCGGCTCCGCTTCAATGGCGTGACCCGTTTTATTGGGATACTCGGTATGAATACAATGAAGAGGCAATTTTGCCAAAAACGACGCACCCGCCAGCGTCAGACGCAGTTGGTCGTTTTGAGTAGTCAGGTAAGGATTTTGGGCAAAAATTGCCACTGCAGGAAATAACAGGAATAAAATTAAATATCTCATTGATTGTCAATGTATTAACTTTTCACTTTCTACTTTTAACTTTTAATATCGTATAAAACGCCCACGAACTTACTAATTTTAACCGTTTTTAACTTTGTCTATGGCTTTTTTTCCTCCTTCCTTCCAAAAGCGTATTGTCTTTGCCTTGTGCGTATGGCCCTTGGTCATCTATATCGTGTTTTTTGAGAACATTGCACTCAATGTCAATTACGTAGCGTATGACGACATTCACGTATTGCAAATCATTGAGCAATGGCAACAATCGGTTAGTTGGCGCGAGAAATTGGACTGGCTGACGGTAGGCTTTCCCGAACACCGTATCGTTTTCACTCGTTTGGCAGTGCTCCTCTCCTATTGGACAACGGGCTTTGTGAATCTGAAAACCTTAATGATTCTCAGCAACGTGCTGTGGGTGGCGCAATTGGTTTTTTTATTCGGAGTGTTTAAAAAATTGCATTTTGCTGTTTCTTCTGCATCTCGCCCTTTGCCCCTTGCCCCTTCTTCCCTTGCTTACTTCATTCCCATTTGTTGGATATTGCTGTGCGTTCATTCGTTTGAAAATATTTTTTGGGGAACCAGTTCTTTAGGGAATTTCGGTTTGTTGTTTTTTGTCATGGCAGCGGGCTATTTCTATACCCAAACTGGTAAATTTGGATTGATTTGGGCACTTATTTTCTCCCTTTTTGCCACATTTACCTACGGCAACGGCCTGCTTACTTTCCTCATTGGCGGTTTTGTTTTAGCCCTTTCCCGTCGTTGGCGCGATTTAGGTGCAACAGTTGCTTTTTTCATCTTTACCATGGTGCTGTATTCACTTACCCGCGCCCACGCCTCCCCGAGTGGCTTGGATTTAACGAATCCTCAAAATTATGGTTTAGCGCTGAGTTGTTTTTTTGCATTCATCGGTTCCTCCGCCAATTTCAACGTGTACGCCCCTTCTTCGCTGTCAATATGGTTATCAGTAGCTTGGGGAGCACTGCTTTTTGGGGGAATTGTAGGACTGTTAATGAAAAATATAAAACTCAAACGGTTCAAACTTGAATTAAATCAATTACAACTATTTGCCTTATTTTTATTTCTATTTGTCTGTTTATCAGCTCTGGGGGTAGTTTTTAAACGCGCAGAAGGCGACGGACTTATCGGAATGTTCAAGGGTCGCTATCGAATGTACCCTACTTGGTTGCTCATTGTCGGTTATTTACTGATGCTGAATTGGGGAAAATGGCTGCGTTTCCGATGGTTTTTACCTTCAGCAATTGGCGTAAGTATGCTATTCAATTTGCTCATACTCTATTACGCTATAGTTCCCGCTGTCAATAACCGACGCATGGCCGTCGCCCAAGAATTCAATTCCATGTATAACCCTGATTTATTGGGACTTAAAATGTTTGACTTAACAGGAGAAGATTTTTTACGACTTCAAAAACTGTATCAACCTAATCTGTTTTTCAAAGATCAAGAAAAGCATCCTGAGCCTTTACAAAGAAAAAAGGTTTTCCAGTTAGACTCCGTTTATTTTGTCGAAAACAATTTATACATCAATTATCAAAAAGACTTCATTCGCCCTACCAAGGATTTTAATGACGGTGCTTACGTCGTCCTTCAATCACTTCAACATACGTACATGGGTGCCGGAATACAGCAGGCATTACCGTTAAAAACGTTTATTAGAAGAGGTTGGTACTGGGACAAAGGTTTTACGGCAACGTTCAATCGGGCGTCAGTAGCGAAAGGCAACTATGGCCTATATATTTTACTGCGCCAAGATGGTGTAAATCAATTTCTTGATACGCAGCGAAGAGTAACGTTCTAAAAAATATATAAAGTTGACAATCAATCCTCTATTAAAAGCTGCTTAGCAGCGAAATATTTCGGGGCCGCCCGTGCGGTAGAAAGTAGAAAGTCGTTATAACTCGCTGCAAAGGTACAGAGTACCGCGATATTCTTATTTCGGTGCGCTGCACCTTTGCATTTTTCCTGTTATTTTTTGCTACAAATAGCGCGGTGCTCTGCACCTATTCTGTTGCCGATGTCTGTGGGAAGGCGGAAAATCCCCATAATTTTAGTCAAACCCTGAACTGTCAACTATCACCTATCGAAGCTAAAAATGTTGCGCTTTCAAGCAGGTTTTTAATGGGGTAATAAGCACTTTTATCAGGAGTGGCTTTCATATTTACCAAGGGTTCGCCGTGACGGCTGAGCACTCCTACCCACTCCCCTTCCAATGAATGATCAGGAAAATGCTGCCCTATATAATCATTGACTCGTAACCAATGCTTCAGTAAAGTACGGTCCTGCAAGACTTGATACGCTCGCAATAGTGCCGTACAGGCTTCCAACTGCACCCAAGCATATTTGTAGGAAGCTTCCGGCTCAACAGTTGGCAGGCTTTTTACGTCCAACCAAAAAAAATAACCACCGTAGGCTTCATCCCAAGTGGTTTCGGCCAAATAAGCAACGTGTTGCGCCAATTGGCGACGTACTTGGCGTTTGTTTAATTCTTTTGTTAAATCATAAAAAGCGTTGAATGCTTCAAAAACTCGCCCTGCGTGAATTTGTCGCCCGCGCATACAATCGGAATAACCGCCTTCCGAAAATACATTTTCGAGCAAAATATTGGCTCGCGGTTCCCAAAAATGCTTCGTTAATTCGTGTAGTAGTGCCTCGCCTTTTTCCTTAAATGCTTTTTCACCCAATACATTCTTAGCCGCAATCAGCGCTTTTGCCATCGCGCTCAATTCCCCCAAATTCTTGAGATGCCTTCCCGAAAGTACATCTTCCGCACGTTTTTGAAGGCGTTTTTCACGACGTCGAAATGCCTTTACCAGCGTTTTTTTTGCAGCATCGGCATACGCTTCTTCTTGGGTCAGTTCGTACAAAAGACTCCAAGCGGCGACGCTTGTCACTTCCGGGCAGCTATCCACTGCTTCTAAGACACCTCTCCCTGTAGAATCAACAATTTTCCACCAATTTTCCTTTGCGTCAGCCGCGTGAAGAAGTAAAAAATCAGCCCCTTGACAAGCAAATTCCAAATAGTCCGGCCGAGGTTCAAATTGGTATAATTTGGCAAATGCCCAAGATTGCAAAGCGTGCCACTCCACCCATTTATCAGTTGTAATTACTACTCCCTTCGCTGAAAGTACGCAGAAATAACCCCCATTGCCGGCGTCTAAACCAAATTCCACCCAAAACGGCACAATGCGTTGGAGCAGGTCTTGACGGTATTGTTGGGCGTACGCAAGTAAATTCATACGGCAAAAATAGATTTTTTTTTACCTTTGTTGTGCAAACTAATACTATTGCCTCTGCAACTGCTTTCTTCTTTCCTAATGCCTGATAGGGTGGCGTAACGGTTCTCAGCCGTTATTGAGTCCTTTGCGGATTGTTCTGCAAAGGAGATAGTTTTTGTTTTACGTCCAAACTAACACTTTCAAATGTATTATTTAGAATCAAATCGTTTGCAGTTAATTCCGCTCAATACCCAACAACTGCAACTCCACGCCTCTGATTATGAGGCACTTCAACAATCTTTGGGACTCATTCCCCGTCCTATGTTGATGGAAGAATACTTTCGAAATGAATTTGACGATGCCCTTATCAATTACTGGCTTCCTGAAACCGCGGCCAACGCCTCCAATTATAAATGGTTTACCAATTGGCTCATTGTTCACAAATCGGACAATTGCGTAGCGGGAGGAATTGGGGTAGCCGGTATGCCCAATGACCAAGGAGAAACGGAGATTGGCTACGGCATCGACCAAGACTACCGTCGACAGGGAATGGCAACTGAAGCGTTAGAGTCATTGGTCAATTGGGTCTTCCAACATTCTTTTTCCAAGGCGATTATTGCTCATACACTTATTGATGCTTCAAATTCACAACGCGTACTGGAGCGGGCAGGTTTTGAGCGAATCAGCGAGGAAAATGGGTTGATTTTATGGCGAAAAATGAAGTCAAATTAGGTATCACTTTCAAAAAGCAGTACGTTTGCTAAAAAAAAGCACAATGAAAATAGCACCCAATCAAGTCGTAGCATTGGCCTATGAACTTAGTATAATGAATGACACCGACGGATGGCAAATGGTGGAAAACGTCGGCGAAGCTGAGCCTATGTATTTTATTCAGGGCATGAGCGGTTTGCCCGATAGTTTTGAAGATAAAATGGATGGCTTAGCGGTAGGCGACAGTTTTGATTTTAAAATCTCACCCGAAGAAGGATACGGAGACTACGACGTAGAAGCCGTTGCAGAACTTCCCCTTGATATATTCAAGGTGGATGGCGAATTTCAGGAAGATTTACTTCAGATTGGCAATATGATTCCGATGACCAACGAAGAAGGTCACCGTTTGGTAGGTCAGGTGGTAGAACTGAACGAAGAATACGTACTCATGGACTTCAACCATCCTCTGGCAGGTCGTGAGATGCACTTCAAAGGTCACGTCATTGACGTACGCCCCGCTACTGCTGAAGAACTGGAGCACGGCCACGTACACGGTCATGGCGGAGTAGAACATTAGAAATGTCGAAGTTAGAGTGCAGAATGTCGAGTAAAAATAATTCGACACTCTGCACCGCGGCGGACCGCTCTAACTTCGACACTCATTTCGATACTTAAACACTCGGTTCCTGCTGGCTTAGGCAGTGAAAACTTCCCAATCCCCACACGATTTCGGTCGAATCAATTCCTACTACTTTGCGATCAGTAAAACACTGACTCAGAATATCCAAAGCCCGTTGGTCATTGTCACAACGGAAAGTCGGTACAATGACCGCTGCGTTGCTGATGTAGAAATTGGCGTAAGACGCCGGCAGTCGTACCTCTTCACTGTACAAAGGCGTAGGCATGGGCAACTCCACGATGTTGAGTTGTTTGCCATTCAAAAGCCGCATTTGCTTCAATTCATGCAGATTTTCCTGTAAAATTTCGTAGTTATCGTCCGACTTATTTTCTTCAATAATAGTCACGACAGTATCCTCATCCACAAACCGAACGGTGTCATCAATGTGCCCGTCGGTATCGTCGCCAACGATGCCGTCGCCTACCCAAAGTACTTGTTCAACCCCGTAATAATCGCACAAATACTGCTCAATCTGTCCTTGATTCAGGTGTGGATTACGATTTTCGTTCAACAAACACGCTCGACTTGTCATGACCGTTCCTTTCCCGTTAAACTCCACCGAGCCACCTTCCATAATAATACCTGGTGTGATATATTCCAACCCTAAATAATGCGCAATAGCGACGGGAATAAGGTCGTCGTGGTTGAAGGGAGGATATTTTCCGCCCCACGCATTGTACCCCCAATTCAGAACTAAACGCTCTTTCGTTTCGGGATTAATCACAATTCCCGGCCCGTGATCGCGGCACCATGAATCGTTGGTGGCGTGCAAAGGCAACTCAATTTGATTCATGTCCACGCCTGCACCGAGCAGATGAAGTTTGATGGTTTGCTGAACTAATTCATTATGGGAATTAATACAAACCTTCTCCCCTTCACTAATAGTCTTGATAAATTCAATATAAGCAGGCAACATTTTCGGCTGACGTTCGTACGTCCAAGAAGCCTCAGTGTGCGGAAAACTCAGCCAGGTAGCGCGGTGTGGGTGCCATTCGGCAGGAAAAAAATAGCCTCTTTGTTTGGGCGTCGGTTGATTTGACATATTATAAAAAAGTACGACTTATTTATCTATTGAAGCGGCGTAACGCTTAGTTGTTGCTTTCTATTTTTAAGGCTGCAAAAATAGATTGTTTTTAGGGTGTTTGGCACTGTTTTTAGTACTTATTTGTTGTTTATAAGTGCAGGATTCAAGTTACAAATGCAACTTCTTGATGGTTAGTTAATTGATTAAAAATTTGATTTGGTGTTTGAAAATCATGTCTTTTTCTTGGCCTGTTATTAAGTTCATTCTCTACAAA
>NZ_JAIXST010000071.1 GCF_027484545.1 Runella sp.
CGAGCGGGTTGTATCTCCACCGCCTCCACCTGTAGGTCAGTGAAGCCAAGCAACATTTCAATCGTAGAAGTATCCATATCTGCAATTTAGAGACAACACACTATAATGCCTGATGAACCGTTTTTTTATTTCAGTTTGCAAAACTGGAACATACTTGTTTACAATTCCCCATATTATCTCATCTGATACCGTATCATAACCATGAATAATTCGGTTTCTTACGTCAACCATTTTTTTGGAATTAGATATTAATATCTTTTGATCTTTTTTTAATATTCGATTCATTGCCTCTCCAATTATCTCAATGTTTCGCTCAACAGCACGTTTTGTTCTCAAATCAAGCTGATAATCTGCAAATGTTTTAGGACCGTCAATGAAAAAGCTTTCAATTTCATTTATCGCGTTCAAAATATCAAAAAGCCACGTCTTAACGTCATTATCCATATAAGAGTTGCCTTTGTTGATTCACTGCTTGTCTAAAGTAAGGATTTTTTATAGCCTTTTCTTCCAAAAGGTCAATGGATCTTTTCAGAATATCTTGCAGCGAAAATTTAAAATCAAAATAATTATCAGCATAATCTGCTACATCCACATTATCAAAATCAACAATCAAATCTATATCACTGTCATCATTAAATTTTTCTGTCAAAATAGACCCAAAAGCATACAACCGTCTTACTTTGTGCACTTTACAAAGTTGGATAATCATATTAATATTTTGACTAAGCAGATTCACATATTTGGTATTTACAACATTTGTCACCTCGAAGCTATCAATTGTCGCCAACACGGCTGTAGGTTCAATTTTATTTAGCACTATATTCTAAATTCCCTTTTGCAAGATTATGTATTTCACAAAGTACTTGAAGATTTTCTAAAACTGTTTCTCCGCCTTTTGACCAAGGAAAAATATGGTCAAAATGAATACTATTACCAGTAACAGTAACACCGCAAAGTCGGCATTTATTTCCATCCCTCATTAATACTTGAACTTTTAATCTTTCACTTGGTTGTCTTTTAGTTTTGTGTTTAAAAACAAGTTCGGCTTCTTGAGTTAGCTCAGGTATATTTTCTTCAATTTCTTGATTCCGGTCGTCTCCTGACTCAACAAATTCTATAAAAGCTTCAAGTGCTTTTCTCCAAGTTCCGAAATTTCGTTCATAGGGTTTGACTGAATATTTTGATAACGGTGCTTTGAACTCATCATATAAAGGTTGTCTTCCTAATTGTATCCAGACATCTTCAATATTTTGGAATAATTCTCTTTCACTTACATTAAATTTTAAAGTAACTTTCAATCCGGCTTTTTCTAAGACTTGATTCCACCTTCCAAATCGTTTTTGTACTGTGGAAGAACTATATTTTCCCTTTCCCTGATATTCTTCTTGTGTCAATTTATCGGTTTTAAGAAGATTAGCCACTTTTCTAAGATCATCTAAAAAATCCTGTTCTGTTGAATTCCTATTATATTTGTTTAATTCAAATTTCATAATTGTAAGTAACTTAATTTTCCAGTCTTGTCTTATATTCAATGTATGTGAAGGCTAATCCTTCCCAACCAAGTCTGCGTTTGCAGTGCAATTAAGTTGGCTTTCTTTCTAAACCCCAAAATGCTGCGTTTTAAACTTATTAGCTTTTTATCAAAGCTGAAGTGTCAATTTTAGATGGCCGCCGAGACCTTGCTGAATTATTTTCATTAAAGTCGAAAGTCTAATATCGGAATTGTTATTTTCAATTCTTGAAATATATGATTTGTTTGTCCCACACTTTTCAGCCAATTCTTCTTGTGTCATTCCCAATTTAATTCTTGCTTCTTCAAGTAAAACCCCAAGTCTAAATGCTTCAAATTGCTGTTCCCATTCTTCTCTCTTGGGTTCTCCATTGATACCATATTTTTTATCAAGAATTTGGTCCAATGTCGTAATGTTGTCTTTATTTTTCATTTTGGTATTCCTCCATTATTTTAAGTGCTTTTTCAATCTCTATTTCAGGTGTCTTCTGTGATTTCTTTTAAAATCCGTTCCCAAGAACTACTAAGTTACCTTTATCAAAAAAAGAAAAAATACGATAAATATTACCCCCAACTTCTACTCTGACTTCATAAAGCCCTTTTGTTCCTTCCAAATGCTTAAAATATTTCTCAGGGACTTGTTGAGTTATACGAATTAAATTCAAAGTCCATTCAATTTTTCTTTGAACGTTATCAGGTAATTCTTCGTAAAAGTCAAGGAAATAGTTTTTATAGGCGATTACCTGTCTTATCATACTTTTACAAACCCAAAGTTAACTAATTGGACAACTATTTGCAAGGTTATTGCTAATACTGCCCAATTCAATACATCCCACTTATTAGTAATGGGATGATACTGAGTAGGTTTATCTCTATTCATCAAGCCACAGGAGAAAGCACACTCACAATTTGTCTCCGAATGGCTTCTGCGGTAATCGGCATCCCGTCATAGTTCAGGATTTTGATCAGTTTTTTTGGATTGGCTTCCAACTCATTAATCAATAGCGTTCTAAACTGCGCATCTCGATTTTGCTCAATTACAAATATTTGGTCGTGGGTCTCAATGAACTGCTCAACCGACTCATGGAAAGGAAAAGCGGTTGCCCGCATAGCATCCAACACAATCCCTTCTTCTTCTTTCAACAAATCCATGGCTTCCAAAGCTGCGTAGGTAGTGGTTCCGAAAAAAATCATACCTATATTGGTTTGATTTTCAGTTTGATAAAACTCCGGTTTGGGCGTAATTTCTTTAGCCGTATCCCATTTTTTCAACAAACGGTCAAGTACTTCGGCATTTTTCACTCCATCTTCGGTATAGCGAGCGTATTCGTCGTGCGAAGTTCCGCGCGTAAAGAAGGACCCTTTGGTCGGGTGCGTTGCCGGAAGCGTACGGTACGGAATTCCGTCCCCATCTACGTCCAAATAACGCCCGAATTTCTTACCCATTGCATCTAACGCATCCAAATCTTCGGCCGAATAGACTTTGCCTCGGTCATAAACGCGAGTATCATCCCAAGCAAGGGGAGCCGAAAGGTGTTCGTTCATTCCCAAATCCAAATCCGTCATCAAGATAATCGGCGTTTGAAGGCGTTCCGCCAAATCGAACGCATCGGCCATGAAATCAAAACATTCTTTAGGGTTGCTTGGAATAAGCAATACCTGCTTGGTATCCCCGTGCGAAGCATAGGCAGCTAACAACAAATCCGATTGCTGCGTACGCGTAGGCATCCCCGTGGAGGGGCCGCCCCGTTGTACGTCTACCAATACGGCAGGAATTTCAGCAAAATATGCTAATCCCAAAAATTCATTCATCAGCGATAGCCCGGGACCACTCGTTGCGGTAAAGGCACGTGCACCGTTCCAGTTGGCACCCAATACCATCCCAAAAGCCGCCAACTCATCTTCAGCCTGTACAATTGCCACTTTTTTAAGGCCCGTTTCAGGATCAACTCGCAAACGATTGGCATATTTCCCAAACGCTTCTACCAAAGAAGTCGAAGGTGTAATCGGATACCAACCAGCAACGGTTGCCCCGGCAAAAACAGCTCCGATTCCGCAGGCAGTATTTCCATCAATCACGATGCTGTCACCTACCAAATCGCGGCGTTCAACGCGCAGATTCAACGGATGATCGTAGTTTTCCTGAATATATTTTACCCCCTCCATCATTGCCTGAACGTTCGGCTCAATGAGTTTAGGCTTTTTCTTGAATTCGTCCGCAATAATTCCTTTGACTACCTCCAATTCAATGTCCAACAATGCCGCCAAAGCTCCTACATAAATCATGTTTTTGAACAATTGGCGCTGACGTGCATCCTGATAAAGCCGCATACAGATTCCAATCATTGGAACTCCGACATAGTGAATGTCTTCTCTGAGGTAATCTTTATGCAAGGTTTTGGTATTGTCATACATAAAATAACCTCCCGATTTCACCGAAGCAATGTCCTGCTTCATGCTCTGTGGATTGACACACACCAACACATCTACCCCCTCACGCCGTCCTAAATACCCTTTTTCACTTACGCGTACTTCGTACCATGTAGGCAAACCCTGAATATTAGATGGGAAAATATTTTTGGCAGTTACGGGGATACCCATTCTGAAAATGGACATCGCAAACATATTATTCGCACTCGCCGAACCCGTTCCGTTTACGTTGGCAAATCGTACTACTAAGTCGTTAATTCCTGTAAGATTCCGCATTGATTACCTGCTTTGGTGACTGAATATAAATATTTCTGCATATCCCAAGCTGAGGTGGGACAGCGTTCGGCACAAAGGCCACAGTGAAGACAAACATTTTCATCTTTTACCATAACACGCCCCGTTTTGAGCGAGTCTGACACGTATAAATCCTGAGACAAATCATTGGCGGGAGCCAGCAAACGCGTCCGCAAATCCTCCTCTTCGCCGTTGACGGTGAAGGTAATACACGAAGTAGGACATACATCCATACAGGCATCACACTCAATGCATTTATTCTCCGTAAAAACCGTCTGTACATCGCAGTTGAGGCAACGCTGCGCTTCTTTAAAGCCGGTATCCTGGCTAAAGCCCAATTCCACTTCTTTTTTACGGTCTTTCAACGTTAATTTTTTATCAGCATGGGGGACCTTGTAACGAATATCGGTCGTAACATCGCTATCATAAATCCACTCGTGAATCCCCATTTTTTGACTGATCAGATTGGTAAAAGGCGATGGACGGTCGTGGAGAGATTGTTGGTTGCAAAACAAATCAATCGAAACGGCAGCCGAATGTCCCTGCGCTACGGCAGTAATCACATTTTTAGGACCCATGGCCGAATCACCGCCAAAGAATACATTCGAAATCGTAGATTGAAACGTAGTTTCGTCTAACACCGGCAAGCCCCATTCGTTGAATTCCAGTCCTAAATCGCGCTCAATCCATGGGAAAGAGTTTTCCTGTCCAATTGCCACCAATACATCGTCGGCTTCAATTAAAACATCGCCTTCACCCGTCGAAACAAGTGTCCGCTTGCCATTTTCGTATTTAGCTTCTACTTTCTCAAAAGTCATACCTTTTAGAATGCCATCTTCCACTACAAACGATTTGGGAACGTGGCATTCTAAAATCGGAATATCTTCGTGAAGTGCATCTTCGATTTCCCAAGGCGAGGCTTTCATTTCTTTGAACGGGCTGCGAACCACTACCTTCACCTCATCCCCGCCTAATCGGCGCGAAGTACGGCAGCAATCCATGGCAGTATTTCCTCCGCCCAGCACGATTACTTTTTTGCCAATTTTTGCTGTATGTTCAAAAGCTACACTTGCCAGCCATTCAATACCGATATGGATATTGGCCTTGGCATCCCAACGTCCGGGAAGTTTTGCTAAATCTTTACCTTTAGGTGCTCCCGTTCCTACAAAAACGGCATCATATCCTTGGTTCAACACCTCGCGAAGACTTTCCACACGGGTATTGAAATGAGTATGAATGCCCAAATCCAAAATAAAATTGACCTCTTCGTTCAATACACTGTCGGGCAAACGAAACGATGGAATTTGGCTCCGCATCATTCCACCGCCTTTAGTTTGGTCGTCATACAGATGAATTTCGTACCCCAAAGGAGCCAGGTCACGCGCAACGGTTAGAGCAGCAGGGCCGCCTCCGATGAGGGCTATTTTCTTGCCGTTGGGCAGAAAAGGCCCTTGCGGCATAAATTCTTTTATATCGCCTTTGTTGTCGGCTGCTACCCGTTTGAGGCGGCAAATTGCCACGGGTTCGTCTTCAACACGCCCGCGTCGGCAGGCAGGCTCGCAGGGGCGGTCGCAGGTGCGACCTAATACGCCGGGAAAAACGTTGGATTCCCAGTTGACCATATATGCTTCGGTGTATCGTTCGGCAGCAATGAGCCGAATGTACTCAGGTACGGGAGTATGTGCCGGACAAGCATATTGACAGTCCACAACTTTGTGGAAATACTCCGGGTTTTTGATGTCTGTCGGTTTCAAGGAGGTATGGTTTGAATAGCTAATTACGCAAGTTAGTCAAGATTAAGTCACAAATCAATACAGAAACGTGCGCTTTTTAAAAGATGAGAAGTTGGATAATTTCTTGGGTATATTCATTAGTGGGTTATGCTCAATTAATGATTTTTTGGCAATTACGGGATTTTGTCCAGAATTACAAAGGCACTATTATTCAAAAGTTACTTAACGGTTTTGATAGAAAATGTTTGGTAAATAGTCATACCGGCATTTCATAAATCCTGACCCAATGGCACTTACAACAAACCTACCAAAGTAACAAATAAAAGCCAAATAGTACAAAATATATCATTTCGGGTGTACGAATGAATGCAGGGAATTACTAAATTAGCCTAAAAAAAGGCAATGGATAAGCACAAAGCTACTGAGATTTTACTTGCAAAATTGGCAGAATGGGAATCAAAGCCCAAAAC
>NZ_JAIXST010000007.1 GCF_027484545.1 Runella sp.
ATGGTTCGGAAAGTCTTGCTATTCTCAAAACGGTAGAAATTAACCATAAATGGCAACAGTTTTGGCAGCAAGCTGCTTAGATAACAAAATGCCACTTTTATTTACAATACCTAAAAATACATAAAATATGGAATGTATTTATGATTTATCCATTGCAGTCCGAACAATCCCACTCTAATTCACAACCACTTCTACACCAGTCATCAGAATTCTGTTGAGTTGAACACACTTGTGAAGGGTGGTGAACCGTACATTTTAACTCATTTATGACCTTGGTAGTGGCCTCACAGCCCAATCTCTCCTACAAATAAAAAGTTGAGGGTGAAAAACACCCTCAACAGCATTAAAAACCTTACTCCCTAAAATTTAACACTCACACTTTTACCCGCATAAACCCCCTGCGGCAAGTCTACCACCAATAAGGTCGTATTTTGTTTGCTGTCCGGTACGGAAAAATAGCCTTCTCCTTTGGCGGTGTAAATGCCCGGCACAGTGAGGGTCATGCGGCTCAATTTTCGGGAAGGGTCGGCGAGGGTGAGTTCTTTCAGTCGATTGCCGTTCATTTTTAGCATTGCCATGCCTTGGCTGTCCATTCGTAGTTTGGCACCTTTGGCGATTTCCACTTCGCCGTTCTTATAAAAAGCCAGTTGAATGATTCCTAAGTTGGCGTGTTTTACGGCCTGTAAATCAGGGGTGTTGGAAAGGATTTCGATGGAACGGTTCGCGCTGCCGGCCAGTTGCTGCTCCGACACATTGGGCACGACAATGTATTGGTAAGACGCGCCGTTAGGCTTATTTCCGTGATTGAACCATAGGGTAAACACATCCTCTTTGACTACTTCGGTGCTGATGTTTTTCTGGTCCGTAATGTCCGACCAACGCCCCGTTTCTACCTGATTGGACAGGTTGATGGTGGTGGGTTCTGGGAAAATGTACCCTATTTTGTCGTGGTATACCCATTTCACCTTTTCGGCCACTCGGTTGCCTTGCGGGAGGGTCTTTTTCGTGCCGTCCTGCATGACGGTTACGTCGCTTCGCATCAACACCTGATTGATGGTCGTGGCGACGGGCAGATCGGGCTTGGATTTGATGTCGGTGCCCAGACACACGTATTCTTCGTCAAAAAAGAACCACGATTTTTTGGCTTCGGTCATATCGTGCGGACTTTTGAAATCAAAGGCTACGGCTCCGTATAAACCATCGGTCACTGCTCCCACAAAGCCCGTCAAGCCTTCTTTTTGAATGTCTTCCGGACCGTACAATTTGGGCTTTTGCATGATGGTTGTTCCCGCTATTTTTTGCCAGTCGTACACCGCCCAAATGTTGTGGTATTCGTCGCCCTTGAGCATCAGGTAGTTGGTCCCGTCGGCGCGGTGGTGGGTGGTTTTGCCCGGGCCGTTGTAGGGTTCTTCCATGTTGCGGTTGCGGGTAGAAAACATCCGAACAGTGGTGTAAAACCCGGGCCGCTGAAACACAAAATGTTCGGTTTGCCAGAAGAATTTTGCAAACGATTGCGAAGGCTTTGCTTCTCCTTTTCGGAGTCGGATAATCTCTTCCAACTCCTTTTTACGGTAATCGGTACTGATCAATACTCGCTCAATTTCGAGGGTGCTTTGCGGCTGAAAACCATTGACTTTCTGTGAAATACTGCGATTTTTTACGCTGATGTCTTCGTAGACTCCATACACCATTTGTTTGTAAATTCCGTCTAAATAATAGTCTACCAGTTGGTTTATTTTTTCTTTGGAAAACGCGTACTTGGTGCCGGCTACATAGAATGACCATTCGCCGTACGCATTAGCGTATTTGCCGTATCCGTACGAGGAAGTATTGTTGACGCGGTCTACTCGGTGGTGAAAACTGTAATCGTGCTGAATGCCGCGTTCACCCGTCGCAAATTTCATTTCCCCTTCAATGATCTTGATGATGTTGTCAAACTCTTTGGCATCGCCCCGAAAGAGTAAATTTTTGGCCAAAATCCCCGCAATCACGATTCGGTCGCCGCTTTGGCGGGCACCCGACGCGCTCATATTGGCGCGGCCGATCATGGGTTGGGCTTTTTCGACCAAGTCTTTGGGCAGTTCATCCCCGATGACCAGCATCAGATTTCCTAAATTGGTGGGTGTCGTGATTTGATTGTCGTGCCAGTTGTCGCCCACAAAATCATATTTTACCCAGTATTCCAACCCTTTCGTTATCAGGTCTTTTACTTTTTTGTTTTGATAAAAAGCGGAGGTTTTGGTTTTATAGGCCTTGGCCAAATACACCAAATCGCGGGTGTGGCCTCCGTGCGGAAAGCTCGCGGTTCGGCTGAGGTCTTCGTAGTTTATTCCCTGAAAACTGCCGTCGTCGTTCATATTGGCGATGATGGCTTCCACGGCCTTGTCGCCGACGTTGGAACTCATCAATTCCGTCATGATTCTTCCTTTTATTATTTCTAAATCCTTGGTTTGGGCGGTGCAGAAAAAGGAAAACATTCCGCAGAGCAAGAGCGCTAACGACGCGTTAATTATTCGTTTCATGAGGGATAGATTAGGAGTGACTCAGTTTTGTAGGTAGTGAACTCTTGCATTATTGTGCAAAGAAATCACAAGTAAGTAATGGGTAAGTTAAACGGGAAATCAATTACAACTCCCGAATGCGGATGTTGCGAAAAGTGGCTTCATCGCCGTGGTCTTGGAGTAAAATATAACCGGGAGCAGTTCCGAAGTCTTCCACGTCTTTGAATTTACTGTCTGCTTTGGCTTTTTTGAATTCGGGGCTGCCCATGGTGTATTCTACGACTTTGACGCCGTTGAGCCAGTGAATTACCTGGGTCCCTTCCACTTTGATGCGGCCTTTGTTCCACTCGCCGATGGGTTTTAACTGAAGCGAAGTGGGTGCAAATAATTCATACAATCCGGCGGTGCGACGTTTGTCGTTGGTATCGTTGGCAATGTCTTTGTTGCCGGTGTCGTCAATGAGTTGATATTCACAGCCTAAGATGGAGCTGTCGGGGTATTTTTTTGTAAAGTATTTCAAGCCCGTATTTGCTCCAGGTGCCAATTTGAATTCAAATTCTAAGTCAAATCGGGAATAGGTCTTTTTGGTAATAATATCGCCTCCGCGCACCAATTTTGCCTCTTGCCATTTGCCATTTGTATTTTTATTGACAACTAAAGTTTTGTTTTCAATCGCCCAGCCTTCTTTGGGAAATTGGTCAGATTTGGCCGAAACCCATTGGTCGGTAGAAGTTCCGTTGAAAAGCCAAACCCAGTCGGATTTTTGTTGTGTATTGAATAAGGCAAAGAAAAACAAAATGGTGGAAAAGGGGTTCATAATCAGGAAAAAAGCAGTTTATTTTCAGAACAATAAGGCCCGAAAATAGTAAAACTACTTTCCCAGAAAGTAAACATTCACTTCGGGGTGCATCGTGTACATTCGGTATTGCTTCCCGTCGTGGACCAAAATACCGCTGGATTTGTCATTGCCGATGATGGGATTCTTCTCGTATTTTTTCCAGTGAATCAAATCTTTGGAAACCGCCACGTTCATCGACCATTCGTGCCAATCTTTAAAGGCCGAAGCGTGGTAAAAACCGTAATAAAGCCCTTTGTACTTGATGACTTGATTCATGGCTACCGCAAATTGGTCGTAGGTTTCGGGGCCCATTTTCAAAACGGGTTCATCCTGTACATTGGTCCAGATGTTGAGGTCTTTGGAAGTAGCTAACCAAACGCCTAAGTCGCCGCGCTCGTAAAAAAGATACCAGATGCCTTTTTCTTTCCAAATGGCCGGTGTACCATACGCCCCTTTTGAGATGGGTTGACCGTTGGTCATTCGTACGTCTAAGGCCCCCTGTTCTTTCCAATGAATGCGGTCAGTAGAGGTAAGCAGGTGTGCCACATCATCTTTTCCTTCGGCAAACATGTAATACGTACCGTCAGACTTAATGACTGACATGTCTTCCACCCAACCCAAGTCATAAATAGGATTTTCGGAATAACGAGCCCACGTAATACCGTCGGAAGAAGTGGCATAGCCTAAATGCATCACTGCATTTTTCTCCTTTTTGTAGCCCGTATACCATAGATGATAAGTATTTCCTTCTCGCAGAATATAGCCGCGTTCCCTGATTTTTTCGTCCCAATTCCCCGCTTTGCCTGTTCCCGAAAAAATAGGGTTTTGACCGTAGGGTTTGAAATTGACGATTTCGGTCGGAAATTCATTCGATGCGTTTGCGCTATTGGTGGTGTTTTCACCGCCAACATTCTCAGGCGAATGAAAGAAGGAGTTGATGGTGAAAAACACCATCAACGGCAGTAGCGACTTTAGTGAAAGTAGATTCATACTCATTTGCTCATTATTTTATCGCGGGCCGCCTTGAATTCAGAGCCTTTTTTCCATCCCGGAAAGGTACTTTCGTTGCTGATGCGATGCCCTACTTCGTACAGCAGTTTCATGTCTTCGACGATTCCTGTCAAATCCCAGCTCGAATTGTATTCGTCGGTAGGCATGTGGTAGCGGTAGAGATTGAACTGTTCTTTTTGAGCTTTTCCCCATTCTTCGCCGTGCTCGCGGGAGATAACTCCGTTTTCAATAAATAAGGAGAGGACACCTACTTTAGCAAAATTGAAATGGTCGGAGCGGAAATACCAACCGCCCGAAGGATTGGGTTCTGGGCGGGTAAATCGGTCTTGTTTTTTTGCCTCAGCATCAATGTATTCGTCCAATTCAGATTGCCCTTTACCAACGATGACCACGTCTTTCGTGCGGCCAAAAGGCTGTAACACGTCCATGTTGATATCGGCTACGGTTTTGTCTAACGGATAGACGGGATGGGTACAGTAATATTCGGAACCCAATAGCCCCTGCTCTTCGGCTGTTACGACCAAAAAGACGACGGAGCGGGCGGGTTTCTTTTTCAGTTTGGTAAACGCCATGGCAATTTCCATCAACGCGGCTGTTCCTGAAGCATCGTCGGCGGCTCCGTTGTAGATGGAATCTCCTTTGATGGCTTCGCCTTTGCCGAAATGATCCCAATGGGAAGTGTAGACCACGTATTCGTTGGCGCGCGTCGTGCCCGGCAGCAATGCGATGACATTGTGTGAAGTGGATTTCTTGATTTGGTTATCAATGACCAACGATGTTTTTACGCCCAACGGAACGGGCTTGAAACCTTTTTTACTTGCTTCGTGCATCACATCAGGCTGTACACCTGCAATTTTAAAGAGTTTTTTGGCCGATTCAAGTGTGATCCAGCCTTCCATGGCGGCGCGTGAACGGTTGTCGTCGGCGGCTTGCAGGTATAATTTTGATTTGGACCAACCGCTCCGCACCACCGACCAGCCATAACTTGCCGGGCCGGTATCGTGAATAATGAGCACACCGGCAGCACCTTGCCGAGCGGCTTCTTCAAACTTATACGTCCAGCGGCCGTAATAGGTCATGGTGTTGCCTTTGAACAGGTTGTCGTCCACAATGCCCGGGTCGTTGACCAATACCAGTACGGTTTTGCCTTTTACGTCGAGACCGGCGTAGTCATTCCAGCCGTATTCAGGTGCTACAATGCCGTAGCCGGCAAACACCATTTCGGAGTTGTCGACCTTGACTTGGTCCTGCACGCGGCGCGTGGCGGCTACGAAATCGGTGAGGTAATTGAGGGATATTTCACCGTCTTTGCCTTTCATGACCAACGGTCCGGCAGGCTTAGACATAATATCCACCATCGGTACGTCCTGAAAGTAGCTTTTGCCGTTGCCGGGTTTCAGTCCCAACTTTTCAAATTCGGTTTTTAAGTAGTTGATGGTCTTAGTTTCGCCGGGGCTGAACGGCTTGCGGCCTTCAAATTCATCGGAGGCCAATACCTTGATATATTTGTCAAACGCCTTACCATTAATGGCCGAATCGTCGGCTTTGTAGCTTAGAAAAAAGGCGGTGCTGAGTAGGATAAATGCGGAAATCAACTTGTGGTTCATGTGATGATTTGGGATTCAGTGAATCATCAAAGATAGAGATAGAAGGGGTATAAATTCAAGGAGAGAGGGGATTTTAATGGGAGGGGTATAACAGAGTAGTGCCATTGGCAGTGAGGAGCGCTGCTGACCTGTTTTTAGCTTCAATGACTCAGACAAACTCTACAATTCTTCGGCAGACTTGCTCTAAATCCCTACCTTTGTAGGACATATAACACTTTAATAAAAGAACTGAAAATAATTATTGATATATACAGGGAGCTGATTAATAGGATTGGCAAAGGTGGTATTCCCATTGACCTACGATTGAAATCTATTGTAGGAACTGTACAGGACGACCCATTTGATACTTGGATTGAGCTTGAAATTAAAAAAGCTTTACCTACTAATTTTGAAATTTATCATTCCGGTGCATTGACAACGCCTGACATTATTATTCGGGACAAAACAGACGGAACAACTGTTGGATTAGAAATTAAAAAGCTGATTCAAAAACAAAACGGAAGCGATTCAAGAGGGTTGACCATTGACTACAATAGCTGTTTGCCTTGTGGCTCAACAATGATTAAAGTTGGTATTGAGACTATTATTATACCTTGTTTCTATCTATTTGCATTACTTGATACAACAAGTAAAAATATTGTAATACTCATTTTATTAGACGGTGATTTTCTGAATTATGACTTTGAGCTACACAAAGAATCAAAGTATTCAAACTACACAGAATATAATCACGGCCCGTATGGCGAAGGATCAATAAGACATCGCAAGATGTACACCTACCCTAATCCGCTCAATTCAAAAATCAGCAAGTTTCATATGCGACAGATTATTGTCGCTAAAAAGGCGGACTTTGAAAAAATAAAGGATATCAAAAACATCACGGAACAGATTGTAAGAACTGATAAATATGGAAATTCGTTTTTCTACTATCTGAAAGATGAAACAAGAAACGCTGTATCTTCTCTTGATACTTTAACAAACCTTGAAGGGGTCTTCGACTTATGCAAAGAGCGTCAACCTAAGGAAAGAGTTGCAGCTATACCTGTTTTACCACCTCTAAAACCAAGCAACAATGTTTAGCATCGGAGTGGAAAATAAAACAGATTATACATTTCTTGGATTATTTGCAGGAGCAGTTGGGCTTGACCTCGGCTTTGAACTTGCAGGTTTTCAACATACGGAATCAAACGAAATACTCGACTATGCAGTGGAAACATTGCGGATGAATAGACCCAATTGGGAAATTGTACACGGTGATGTGAGAGATTATAACCCATCATTTAGAAAAGGACTTGACGTTTTACTGGCGGGTTTTCCGTGTCAAGGTTTTTCACTTGGGGGCAATAGAAATGAGACTGACGAACGCAATACCTTATATCGTGAAGTTGTCCGTATTGCAAATCATATGCAGCCGAGAGTGATTGTGATGGAGAATGTTTTGAACTTGCGGACAATGACACATCCTGAAACCGGGAAGCCCTTTGCACAGCAAATTTCAGATGAATTGGCTGCAATAGGTTATACAACCATTTTTGACTTTTTCAGAGTTTCACAGCACGGTGTTCCCCAAACAAGACGCAGGTTTATTTTTATTGCTTATAAAGCAGATACTTTAAAACATTTTAAGTTCCCTAAGCCACAATCTAAAGAAACTTCTATTAAAGATTTTTTATACGACTTAGGGCAGGATTTATCCATTAGTTTGCCCAATCACGATCCTTCTTGGGGGTTTAAAAGTTATGCACATACGGAAACTGATGAACCGTTTGATAGTTCTGAAAAGGCTATTCCGGTTCGTTTTAGCAGAACCGCCTCTGAAGGTAATCCAGTAAGAGATTTTGATTCTCCTTTTCCAGCGGTTGATACTGCAACAGTTTGGGGTTGGGGCAAGGGCAACGTTATTGCAGAACGAATAACGAAAGACAGGGAAGGCGCAATGTATGTTCGCAATCCTGATAGCGAGGCCAAACTTTGGCGTATCAAGGCAAGTAAGTTGAGACCATTTACAGCAAGAGAATATGCAAGACTTCAAACCTTTCCCGACGACTGGATTTTTTATGGAAACAACAAACGAGAATTACAACTTCAAATTGGCAATGCTGTTCCTGTAATTTTTGCCGAAAAAATCGCGTTAAAAGTTCGGGAAGCATTAGAGTTTTTGGATGGTAGAACGCAGGAAATAGTATTTGAAGTTGGTGAACAAACGAAGTTATTTTAAGCGACACAACAAAAGGCTCCTATATTTCCATTCTGTCGCAGGCGAAAGCTCTAAACAATAATTTTTTCAGCATTGCAGGTGTAAACATCTTCAATGTCTCAATTCAAAACAAAATTGATCGACATCGTGGTTTGAAAACGGACAGGTTTGCCCCATTTAAAAGCGGGGTGCCAGTTGTTCATTAATTTTACTTAGCGCACCGCCTCTTCGTCGCACCCGCTTCCAATGCCTTTGGCCGTTTTTACTGTTTCGGGGATGACTTTGCCTTTTTCATTAACCACCAACGATACCCACACTTTGCCGCTTACTTTTTGAGAAACGGCTTTATCAGGGTATTTCATATTGTTGCTGATGACGGATCCTATCCCTTTTCAAACCTGTTGCAAAGGTAGCAACCTAATCTACGTGCGGAGCAATAAAACCCGCTATCATACTATCCTGAAAGATAGTGCAGCTGTCTATAAGTTCTCTGGCCTTGTGGATGAAAGGAGAGTCGGGATAGTCGCTTGCTTTTTTAAATAATTCAGCGGCTTTCCGAAAGTCCAATTCGCGGAATCGTTGGTTGGCGCTCTGCCAGGAGTTTTCTATCAGTTTATGCCGAATAGTGCTGTCCTGAGGATTTGTATCAAGAATTTTCTCGTAAATCACTAAGGCAATTTTTAGAGAATTGGGGTCTTTTGCAACCTCCTCAAGGGCTTTCAAATGCCCTATGCATCGGTCACAGTTCGCTATTTGATCAATCAAATAGTCATCGGCTTCCTTTCTGGGCAATTGTTTTGCTTTTTCATAACTTGCCTTAGCCTGTTCGTATTTTCCTTCTTTGTATAGCTTATCGGCTTGTGCTTTATGATTTTCTTCCGTTGTTGGAGCGGAAGTTTGTGCATGTAAAGAGCTAATTTGCAGGCTGATAATCAGCATGAGTAGGGTAGCGAAATGTATCATGATCTTAACAGATAATTTAGGCAAAACTACCTTGATTTTTCTAAATTTTGATACTGTCCGACTATTAGGATAAATTTTGTAAATAAAACAACATATAAATAACATAAATCAGTGCCTTTGGCTTTGTTCTCTTTATCAACCTTTCTCCTGCTAAAGGTTGTAACAATATCAATTTTAGGAAGGTTAGTGGAAATAGGAACTGTGCCTTAAAAGAACATAAATTGTAGGTCAAAAGAATAGGGCTTTTTCACTTCCCCGCCAAATGTTCATTGCGGTATTCGATGGGTGTGCAGCCTTTGATTTGGCGGAATTGCCGCGCAATGTTTTTGCTGTCGGTAAGGCCCATTTCCAGCGCAATCTCAAAAACCGTCATGTCGGTTTCGATGAGTTTTTGCGTGAACTTTTCGATGCGAAGATTGAAGATGTACTTGTAAATAGGATAGCCCGTAATGTCCTGGAAACGTTGCTCTAAAGCCCTTCTTGACAGAGGAACCTGCTTCACTACATCTTCCACCTGCAGGTTTTTATCACTATTTTGGTGAATGAATTTTAAAGAAGAAGCGATATAGCGGTCGTTGGTGGCGTAAATATCGGTGGATTGGCGCGTGACAATCTGCGTCGGTTTGACGATGATATCGTAATAATCAGCTGTGCCGTGTTCAATCATGTGGTGCAGCAACTTGGCCGCATCGTAGCCTCCTTTTTCAGTGTCCTGTCCGATGCTGGAAAGGGGAGGGTCCGAAAATTCACAAATCATTTCATCGTTGTCCACCCCCAACACCGCTACGTGTTCGGGGATGCGGATATTAGATTGCCGACAGGCTTCGGTAATGTGCTGCCCTTGGTTATCGTCGCAGGTCATGAGAGCAATGGGCTTGGGCAGGGATTTAAGCCATTGACTCAGCGGGCTGGGTTTGTAGTACCACAACTCACTCGACCGCGCCATGATGTGCTCAAAATAATGCACCTGATGCCCCGCTTTCTTGACCCGGTCTTCAAAACCGTCGGCCCGCTCGCGCGACCAAACAATGTCTTTGAAACCGTAAAAAGCAAAGTTCTTAAAACCTTTTCGGAGAAAATATTCGGCTCCCATCTTCCCCGCTTCGTAGTGGTCGCCGGTGATGTTGGGGATTTCTTTGAAACGTTCTTTAAAGTCCTGCGCAATGACGGGAATTCCCGCTTCCACGATCTTGCTGATCTTGGGATCATTGTACAATTGCCCGATGATTCCGTCGGCTTCCCACTCCAAGGCCCATTCCAAGATTCCGTCAATCCCAATCGTTTCGCGCTGAAACAACGGCATCCGACAGAAAATCCAGGGGCCGTGTTCTTTGGAATACTTGGAGATTCCTTTCAACAGGCCCTTGCTGTATTCTTCGGCAAAGTCGATGAGGAGAATGATCTTGTACATAAGTTACGGAGTTGGGTTGACTGTTATCTGTTTAACCGTTATCCGTTTATTGTCAGTAAATTAATTGGTTCTGTTTTTTACCAAATCGATTTTCTTTGATAATGGCTTATTATTAAACAGATAACAATTAACAAATAACGGTTAACTGCATCAGGCTACGCAAAAAGTTTTTTCCAGCTTTTAACGGTGGCGTTGGTTACGAGGGGTTTGGCCCAGAGTCCAATGCTCAAAATGTAGCCTAAAGTAATCATCAAAAACAACATTGCCAAGCGCAGCCCGACCAATTCGGCCAATCCGCCGATGATGAGCGGAACCACCGCGCCACCCGCAATGCCCGAACAAAGAATCCCTGAAAATGTACCATGGTGATACGGAACGGAGTTGAGGGCCAACGAAACAATGATCGACCACATGACCGAAGCGCAGAATCCGCTCAACGGAAAGGCATACAAAGCCGCTTCAACGGGGCCAAATAAACCCACCAATACCGAAATAATGGCACCGACGGTGAATAAAGTTAATACCCGACGACTATCGAAGATTTTGAGTAAAATCAATCCCAAGACACAGCCAACAGTGAGCAATCCCCAAAAATAAGAAATGACCGAGGCACCTTCGGTGGCGGGGTCTACGTTGTGGTAGGTTTGGAGAAATTTGGACGTCCAGTTGGCAATGCCCTGTTCGGTGCCCACGTAACAGAAAATTCCAATGAAGAATAAAAGTACGTAACGATTTTTGAGCAAGTCTTTGAAGGCGTTTTCGGTATCAATCTTTTCGTCTTCTTTGAGTTCTACTTCGGGGAATTTGACAAACCATATTACAACCACCATCAGAAAAGCTACGACCGCAAACACCCAATACAGCGAAACCCATTTCAGGTCGGCAGGAACAAGTTGGTTAAGCGTAGTAATAAGAGCATTGGTGTCCGACGTTCCGTGCACATTTAAAACCAAATAACTGTACAGCATCGGACTCAGAAAGGAAGCACCCCCGAAAAAAAGCTGCGCCATCACCGAGTTGAAAGCGAAATTGGCTTCGCCCCCCGCTACTCTTAGCAACGGATTAATCACCACCTGCAACATGGCCATACCGATGCCGATGATGAATAGCGAAAGCAAAGCCACTGTGAATGTAGGCATTATGGCAAACAACAATGCCCCCCCGAAAGCCATCATAAATGCCCAAAGCAGCACTTTTTTTTCTCGGTATTTTTCGACCAAAATCCCCGAAGGAATGGAAGCTACGCCATACGCCACAAAAAACGCAAAAGGCAAAAAACCCGCTAATCCAATGCTCAGTTGAAAGCTGTCGACGATGTCGGGGATAATGGGTCCCAGAATGTTGCTGAGAAAAGAAATGACGAAGAAAATGAGAAAAATGAGAATGACAATAAAGGTATTGCTTTTCATGAAGTTGGGTTTACGAGCGTCAATTTTACCACTAATCTATTAAACTTTCACCTTTAAATCTTGAGAAACTAAGGCAGCGGCACCCAGCAGCGAAATAGTATCGTCTTGGGATTGCATTATTTTAAGGAGTTTGAGCGATTGCGGATAGGCAAAATCGTTGAGTGCTTCCAACATTCCCGCTTTAAACAAAGGATAGGCTTTGGAAATGGAACCGCCTAATATAATGGCTTCGGGGTCAAATACGTACATCACGGCCTTGATAGCACATCCGATATGAACGCCGAATTCTGACCATAATCCAATGGCTTTTTTATCGCCGGCCAATGCTGCACGGCTGGCTTCCAGCGCACTGGTACCGTGTACGACATCAAAAAAGTTGCTGCAGGCGTAATATTCAAAATTGTGGTCGCGGTAGGGAAGCATTCCTATTTCTCCCGCGCCGCAGTTGTTGCCGATATACAGCTGATTGTCAATGATTATGCCTGAACCCAATCCCGTCCCGATGGTCATTCCTACTACTGAGTTATAGTTTTTGGCCACGCCGAAACGGTGTTCTCCCAACGTAAAACAATTGACATCGTTGTTGACAAAAACGGGCAAATTGAATTCTTCTTCCAAAATATCCCGTAAGGCTACTTTTTCCCAAGAAGGAATATTGGCAACGTTGTACACAATTCCCCGTTCGGTATCCACCACCGATGGTACGCCAATGCCGATACTGGTCGCGGAATAATGGGTCAGCGGTTTGATGAGGTCAATCAATTGACTTAATGTAGCTGATAACGAATCCTTTTGTTGGAGAAATATAGTTTTCTGGTGGATGATGGAACCGTTCTTTTCGATACCCGCCTTTACTTTTGTTCCTCCTAAATCTACACCTATTGTCATGGTCACTCTTTTTTCGATTTTTATTTTATACTCACCGTGCGACTGCCTTTGCCCGCAGCGTCAAAACTTTTCAGTTTAACGGTTCCCGTGACGTTGATTGGATTTTTGTATTCCGTCGATTTTTCGCTCGGTTCACTGCCGTCAGTGGTGTATCGAATGGTCAGCCCTGGGAAAGAGCTATTAGCCTTTAGTGTGCCGTTTTCAACGAGGGTACCTGGTAACGGTACTCGATAATTGTAACCGCCGTTGAGATAACTCAAGCGCGGCAACTCTTTTTGTGCCAACGTATTTACAAACACATTCCAGCCCGTTTGAATGACCTTTTCACGCGTGGCTTTGTCGGAAATGTTTTCCCACGGGCGTTCGGCGCTCCAGGCGCTTTCGGCAAATCCCATCAGTTTGGGCAAGGTGTAATATTCCATCATGTCGCGCCCTTTTACGGTTTCACTCCAGAGTTGGCATTCTACACCCATGATGTTTTTGCGTGCTTCAGGCTTAAGACGCTCTACTTTGTCAAATACCATCGGCTTGCCCATGGCCGTCGTGTAGGTGGTTTTGAACATATCGTAAGGCGCAAACGTGTAATTGTCGCGGGTGTCTACAAAACCCGCCCAGTAGAGTCCGGGCTCTTTGGGGTCGTTGTTGTAGGCCAAATCAAAGTAGAAATTGGTCACGTTACAAAGGACTACCGGATAACCTGCGTTGGCGATTTTATAGCCCATATCCGGGTCAAATACGTTGTTCCAGACGTAGGGGATGACATTTTTGCCCGCAAACTCCGGGTTAACTTTCAGCGCACCGTCTTTGTCTTTGATCATGGAAACTTCTTCCCAGCCGTGAACTTGCAGGTTGCGTTTTTTCAGGCTTGGCAGCAGTCGACGAATAAAATACGGGTGTAAGTTGTATGCGTTGCCAATGCTTGGGTCTTTTTTGAGAAGCTCCTGTGCCAAAGGCGATTTTGTCCAGGCACCGTTGGCTACTTCATCGCCGCCGATGTGAAAGAGGTCTAAGGTTAGCCCCGCTTCCTTGTACATTTTAATGATTTCGTCGGTGACTTTTTCGTAAAAATGATAGGTGGATTCCCGCGTTACGTCCACCACGTTGTCTTTGTATCCCTGCGCCGACAAATACACCGATTGGTCATTGGGGTCAATGAGTCGGTATTCGTTGGCTTCTTTTTCTTTGCCGTCTTTCATCAACCGTTCATAGCGCGCTTCCATGGCTTTGATGGCCGCGTGAGCGTGTCCGGGAAGGTTTACTTCCGGGATGATTTTGATGTGGCGTGCCGTGGCGTACTTGAGAATTTCGATAAAATCGGCTTTGGAATAAAAACCGCTGCCGTGTTTGCCTTTGTCGTACGCAACAGGCCCGGAGCCATAGCCCGGATGCAGTGCGGCATTTTTATACGAAGAAATGTGTTGACGTTGGGCACCTACCTGCGTCAGTTCGGGCAAGCCGTCAATTTCCAATCGCCAGCCTTCGTCTTCGGTGGTGTACAGCAAAAAGTGGTTTAACTTGTAAAATGCCAGGACATCTAACAAACGCAAAATGGTTTCTTTATCCTGAAAATTACGGCTCACGTCCAGCTGCATACTGCGAAAATGAAAGCGCGGCGCATCTTCGATTTGCACGTAGTCCAAACCGACAGAAGTGGATTTTTGAACAAAAGCCTTCGTTGGAATCAGCGCCGCCAGACTTTGGGTGCCGTAAAAAACCCCGGCAGCATCACTTCCGATGATGGAAACGCCTTTGTCGTCGATGGTCAGATGATACGCTTCTTTATTGATGCCGTTGACGGCGATTTTACCCGTTTGTAATGAAATCGTATTGGCCGCTGGGGCCGCATTTTTTACGGCAAACTCATTTCCTGTCAATTCTTTCAGCCGTTGGGCGAGCAGTTTGGCTTCGCTTTCAAGTCCGTTTTGGTAGTGAATAGAAGCAGCGGACGTCAACGTGAATGTGCCTTTTCCTGCGGTTACCTTCACCGGGCTGGGTATCACTTTTAATAATTGGTCTGCGTTGACCGGACTGACGCCCAAGTTTTCTTTGTATTGGTATTCGTGGGTCAAAATCGGATCTTGGTCGTTGGGGCCGCGCAGTAATTGTTCTTTTTTGGTAAAAGGCACCACTGTACAAGGGGCGAGTTGTACAATTTGACTTTCTTTTCCTTCTTTATCATAAAATACAAAGTACAGACCCAACGGCGCGTCGGTTTCTTTGACAATCCCTTCGGTGCCTTTGTAACTTACCGTGACGGAATCGCCGGGAGCCAGATGAAACCCTTTATTAGGCGTCATTTTGTACCAATCACCGTTAATATGTTCGAGTTGGGCAGGTTGAGGGGTGGAATAAGGCAGCAAAGGGCGGGGTGCCATATTGAAAAATAAAGCCCAACTGCTGTCGCCTAAGGTAAGGTTTCCGTTATTTTTTAAGTAAAATTTGGCTTCAAATACGTCAGGGGGGGCCGCAAAATTGCTGACCACTTCCCAAGAAACGGCCACCTTGGCAGCTTGGTCAAAACTCCCGGTTTCGGACGATTTACAGCCGTTAAGAACGAAAATTATCAGGAACAAAAATGTATTGTATAAAATATTACGCATAATTAATGGGGTTAAATAGCCCTAATAATACTGTGGCACGTATTAAAAATACCATCGGCTGTTGAAGTAATTTTTAACAATTCCCTAATCCAATCCTTTTGATGCTACCACAAACCAACCGACTTATTTCGCTGGACGCGCTTCGTGGGTTCACCATTGCTGCGATGCTCATGGTTAATTTTCCCGGCAGTGAAGAGCACGTCTTTTTCACGCTGCGCCATACCAAGTGGAACGGCCTTTCTTTTACGGACTTGGTTGCACCCATTTTTCTGTTTGTGGTGGGGGTTTCGATTGTTTTTGCGTATTCAAAATCACGGATTGGCGTTGCAAACGCCGGTTTCCAAAATGCTCGCGTTTGTAACGCGAGCAAGCTTTACAGAAAGATCGTTATTCGTTCGCTGAAGATTTTTGCCGTTGGAATGTTTCTGAACCTGATGCCCACGTTTGATTTCAACGATATTCGCTGGACGGGTACATTGCATCGCATCGCGTTTGTGTTTTTGGGGTGCGCTGTTTTGTTTCTAAATACAAACTGGAAACAACAGGCGTGGACTGGTGCCATAATTTTGGTGGTCTATTGGTTGGCGCTGACACTCATTCCGACACCGGGCATGGGGAAAGTGATGCTGGAGCCCGGATTCAATCTCGTGGCGTGGTTTGATACTCAGTTTTTGCCGGGTAAAATGTGGCAGGGTACGTGGGACCCGGAAAGTATCCTGAGTACGTTTCCTTCCATCGTGTCGGGGATTTCGGGAATGTTGGCGGGGCGGTTGCTGCAAAGTAAATTGACGCCCAACGAAAAAGTGAATTACCTCATGACGGCAGGCGTATTTTCGGCGGCTTTGGGTTATTTCTGGGGATTGGGTTTTCCGGTAAACGAAAATCTTTGGACAAGTTCGTTTGTGCTCGTAACCTCCGGTTTTGCGTGTCTGCTGCTCGGCGCTCTGTATTTTATGGTGGATATATTGGGGAAAACCAAAGGCACGCAGCCCGGAATTATTTTCGGTGCCAACGCCATTGCGGTGTATGTGTTGGGAGATATTTTAGCGCTTTTCTTTTATGGGGCAAAGTTTGGGGAACATTCCCTCAATGAGCATGCGGTCAATGGGTTGATAACTTTGGGCGCAACGCCCAATTTAGCCAGTCTATTGTATGCGCTGTTTTTTGTTTCGGTTAACTTTATCCCCGCGTATTTTCTGTACCGTAAAAAGATATTTATCAAATTGTAAGTGTAATTCCGATGTTTTTTATGAAAATTCTTTCCTTTTGGAATCCAGTCAGACTTGCCAAGTTCCAAAAACTTGGCAAGTCTATGATACCCTACCTTATTATCAGTCTCTTTATCTCCTCCGTTGCCTTTGCTCAAAAAGTAAGAAAGGTAAAATTTGGTCTGTTTACGGACGTTCACGTGCCTACCATGCACGACGCCAAAGAGCGTATCACCGCGTTTATGGACAGCATGAAAACGGCCAAGCCTGATTTTGTCATCGAACTCGGCGATTTTGGTACGCCTGCCCCGAAATACGCGTACGGATTCGACCTTTGGAAATCGTACCCGGGCCTCAAATACCAGGTCATCGGCAACCATGAAATGGACGGCGGTTATTCGTTGAAACAGGCGCTGGACTACCGAGGAATGCCTTCTCCGTATTATTCCTTTGAAAACAACGGCTTCTATTTCATCGTGTTGGACGGAAACGACAAAAAAACGCCCGAAGTGAAAGGCTATCAACAGTACATTGGTGAAAAGCAATTGGAGTGGCTGGAAGAGGAACTGGATAAAGCCAAAACGCCCATCATTATTTTTTCTCACCAAGGCTTGGGAAAAGACGGCGTGGACAACGCGGCCGACATTCGGGCGATGTTGGAAGTACACAATAAGAAAGCCAAAAAGAATAAAGTCATTGTCAATTTCTATGGACACATTCACTACGACCGGGCGGACGAAATTAACGGCATTTGGTACGTCTGCATCAATTCCATGTCGTACAAATGGCTGGGAGAAGAATACGGGCACGTTCGCTACAGCGAGCAAGTGGACAAAGACTTCAAATGGATAAAATACACGGCTCCCTACAAAGACCCGCTCTATACCGTTATTGAGATTTCAACCAAAGGAACCATCACGATTGCAGGGAAAAAATCGGAATGGGTTGGGCTACCTCCTGAAAAGGTAGGTTTTCCCGTACAGAACCCTGAATATGAAGTGCCCGAAATCAGAGCACGAGTCCTGAAGTTCAAGCCGTAGGGACAGCCCTATCGTCTGTCCTTAGACTAAAGGTCAGACGATAGTCAGACCGTGACTTTAAAAACCAATTCAGCTACCTCCTCAAACCCCATGCTTTAGCGTGGGGTAAAGTGACAATAAATATGAATCGGGCTTTCGCCCTGACTTTTGAGTATGAGAAAATTACAACTGATTGCCTGTATTTTTTTGGTAACATGGCTTACCAGTTTTGCCAAAACCATTGACATTTCCGACGCACGAATTTACACGTCAATTTCCGATAAGCAGGTGTTGAGACGAAGTATAGAGATACTCCAACAGGAAGTCAAAAAACGCAGTCATTTGGATTGGCCGTTGTTGGCTAAACTTCCGTCGGATGGAAAACCCTACGTAGGTATTGCGTTGGAAAGTGACCTTTCTGGGTTTTCGTTACGGGTTCGGGACGAAATTCGGAAACTGCCCGCCATCGCGGCTGAAGGGTATAAGTTGCTGGTAATCCCCGAAACCAAAGCGGTCCTTGTTGTCGGGAAAGATGCTCGGGGGATTCTGTTCGGGGTCGGTCGGTTGCTGCGGAAGATGGAAATCAGTCATACGCTGGTGGTCGTTTCGGATGACTTGGCGCTGGCCACGAGTCCGCGCTATCCTGTTCGTGGGCATCAGTTGGGTTATCGTCCCAAAACCAACGCGTATGATGCATTTACGGTAGAGCAGTTTGACCAATACATTCGGGAATTGGCGCTGTTCGGTGCCAACAGCATTGAGATCATGCCGCCTCGTACCGACGATTATGCTACAAGCCGACACATGAAATTGCCTGCTGTTAAGATGATTGCGGAGCAGGCACGGATTTGCAAAGAGTACGGGCTCGACGTGTGGATGTGGTATCCCAACATGGGTTCCAATTATACGCACCCCGATTCCATTCAAAAAGAACTGAAAGAACGAAACGAGATTTGTTCCACGGTTTCTCAGCTGGACCACGTATTTGTGCCCGGTGGTGACCCCGGCGATTTGGAGCCCGATGTACTGTTTGCCTGGTTGGAGAAAATGTCGGTAGTCTTAAAAAAGCACCACCCCAAAGCTAAAATTTGGGTCTCGCCGCAGGTCTTTCGGCCTACCAAAAAATGGTTTGATGCGTTTTACATGCACGTCAACAAAAACTATCCGTGGTTTGGCGGTGTGGTGTTTGGGCCTTGGGTTAAAATGCCCATGCAGGAGATTCGACGGGTGGTCAATGCCTCCATTCCGATTCGACATTACCCCGATATTACGCACAATTACAGTTCGCAATATCCTGTTCCGCACTGGGATTTGGCCTACGCCATGACGCTCGGGAGGGAGAGCATCAATCCGCGCCCGCACGATGAAAAAGTGATTCATAACGCTTTGGACGAATACGGAGTGGGAAGTATCAGCTATTCGGAAGGCACCAACGACGACGTTAACAAATTTGTGTGGAGTGACCAGGACTGGAACCCCGAAACGCCCGTCATTGAAACCTTACGTGATTATGCCCGTCTGTTTTTTGGACCTGACTACCAAGAGTCTGTGGCGCAGGGGCTTGTGGCTTTGGAAGATAATTTAAGAGGCCCTTTGTTGACCAACGAAGGCGTTTCGCGGACATTGATGCAATGGCAAACCATGGAAGCAGATGCGTCGCCGGAGCTTTTGCAAAATCCCCGTTTTCAGATGGGACTGATTCGGGCTTATTTTGATGCCTACACGCGCCGCCGCCTGATGTATGAAACGGAAATAGAGCAGGAAGCCAAAGATATGCTAATAAGAGTACGGTCGGGAAGTTCATTGGCAACCATTCAGCGCGCAAAATCTACGTTGGAAAACGCGTGGAAATGGCCCATTTTGCCCGATTATCGCCGAAAATGCTATACGTTAGCGGATTCTTTGTACAAAAGCATAGGAGCTCAATTGACCATGGCAAAGCACGGAGCGATGTCGGGACGGGGCAATTTTGTAGACAATATCGACATTCCTCTTAATGACGCCCCCTATCTGTTGGACCAATTGACCAAAATAGAAAAACTAAGCAGTGAATCGGAGCGATTACATAAAATTGACCAATTGCTGCGTCGTACCGATCCGGGCTTGGGTGGATTTTACGACCATTTTGGTTCATCTGAAAGCTGGCATCGTGTGATTTCAGACGTTTCTTGGGAAAAAGATCCGGGCAGTTTGCAATCGCCGCGTATTGGGTTTGGCGTAGGCTTGGTAGGAGAGGAATGGGTGGACGAAATCAAAGCTACCGGTTTTAAAGGGCAGGTCACCCCGCGCGTGTGGATGAAGCAGGCCAAAACGTTGTATGACCAACCGCTGAAAATTGCCTATACTGAATTAGACCCGCAGTCGTCGTACCGAATGAAGATTTCGTACACGGGACGTTTTCGCTCGCGCATGAAACTCACGACTGACGATGGCTTTATCATTCACGATTTTCTCCAAACGGGCGAACAACCTCTTTTTGAATTTGACGTTCCCCAAAAAGCCACTGCCGACGGTAAAGTAACCTTCATCTGGAATTGTGGTGAAGGCGAGCGAGGCTCTCAGGTAACGGAGATTTGGTTGATGAAAAAGTAAACTCTTTGTCGTCCTGATACGCCAAAAAGAGGGGATAATTCTTCGGAATTATCCCCTCTTTGATAACTCATTGTTTTTACAAATACGTAATCGGCCTTATTGCTTACAAAGTCAATGAGTTCTGTGTAAGTGCTTACTGACCAAGGAGTTGCATGGGCTGATTCTGCTATTGTAAAAACAAAGATTGTCTTAGAGTACTCCGTATTTTGGAAGAATAATTAGTAGCTTTTGGGGTACTTACCGTGTTTCAAACAGGCTGATTATTTTTGGTTCGAGGTAGCCTTCGGAACACCCCGAACAACGAGGGGCTTGGTCTTTCGGTTATACTACATTTTATTCGTCATTTCGTCTTGATTAATGGTTTAGCTTGTAGTGCTTGTATGAGTGTCAGCAAAGCTAATAGTCCATAAATAACAGAAAGTCCAATTGTCAATTTTGTGTTTTTTAAAACATAATATGAAAGTATAGGCAATACTTGTAAGGCATGCATACCAATAAAATGTGACACTCTTAAATCGCCAACTGTTTTGCTCCAACCTATGATGAACCAATTTGAATTGTCGTTTAATGCTCCTACACTATGGTTTAGTCTTGAACCCATTGCAAAACCTTCAAATGAAAATATAACGAAAATAATTATTCCTAATCTTATAGCCCAAACGTAGTAATTGGGTAATTCTGGAAATGAGTTTGTGAAAAATAGTAGTCCAACAAATGCTGTATAAAGCGTTACTAAAGTGGCTGCTAATGCCATCATTGAATATAATGCTGCATAAACAGGTGTGCTTAAATTGTAGTGTGAAAGCTGTCCTTTACTTGCTTGAAATGCGATATAAAAAATTTCAAAACCCAATAAAATAATAACAGACCAATTGAAAATTTTAATGTTAAAATTTGGTAAGTAATAGCAATACCAAGCCATAGCCCATGCAAATAGGAAGGTTGAAAAAGCGAATTTAAAAGGCTTGTACCAAGCGTTTACACTGTAAATTTTAGTATTTGTATATTTTGTAAGAATAATAAAAATAATAGATAACAATAGACAAAGCAAACCATAATAAAATAGAGTTTCATTTCTTGTTTTTAAGTTTTGAATAAATTCTATCATTTTTTTATGCTTGCTAAGTTCTTTTTAATTTTCATCATCAATTTGTCAGGCGTTACTCTTGGCAGGTTACTCAAAAACCAATTCATAAAGCCTACTATTCTTTTGTATTTGTCGCTCAAAAATAGCGCAATTCCTGCTTATGCTACAACATCCACTGACATTGGTTTGTTGGCACTCATTGCATTTATTTTACGCATGGCGTCTGTATGAAATAGCGTTTCAACTGTGAATTTCAGGTTTTAATTTGCTCAGAAATATGATCAATTAGCTTTAAAAATACATTTTTATGGAACAGATTGTTGATTCGAACACTCATTAATTTCTCAGTATTCAAATTGCTGATTTTGGATCTTAACGTATTAAGCTCATCAATAAAATAGGTTTGATCAAGGTTTGCAACTGCCTTTTTTATATCTTCTCTCCAAAAACCAAAAGCATCAATTCCGCAACAACCGGCGACACAATGTACTTCTAAGCCGCTCCAAAGTTTTATTGTCGGCTCAAGAAAGCCATCAATATCTTTTGGATTAGGTTCTTTATAGTCAAATTCAATCCAATCAATCCAAAGGTTTTCGGCAATGCTAATGTCATTTTTATTTTTCATTGAGTAGTCTTGTTTCTTAGGAATTAAAGTTAAATAAGTTGAACGTTTACATTTTGTAACTTTGTACTATGAAAACGTTTTATAATTCTGAAACAGAGCAATTAATGCAATTGCATTTTAGTCGTTTATCCGAA
>NZ_JAIXST010000059.1 GCF_027484545.1 Runella sp.
CTCTTAAAGCGAGAGCCGACTGAAATGAGTTTGGCTCGTAAGCGAAAGAAAGCCGCTCGCGACGATGCTTACCTTAAAACCCTGTTAAACCAACTTAACACTTGATGCAATCACCCTACTTGGCATGTGCTCCCATAAAGAATACCATTTTGGCGGTATCGGTCGGGTGCGTATTTTGGATGTTAAATTTCAACCAAGTTCGTATCACCGTCACCTCGGAGTTGGTAGTGCGTTCATTGCGTTTTTCAGCGTAGGGGCGCAAGGCTTTTGCTCGCTGTACTTGATTCATTGTCAGTTCGTTACGAGCTTTATCTTCATAAAAAAGTACGTTCCGGTCAATATCTTTCCCTTCACTCCAATCGGGTGTGCCATGGATGATGACGGGAGTTTGGGATTGGACACTATGAAACGATGCAAGATAAAGGGGGAGGGTTACTATACTCCATAAACGAAACAGAGAAAATATAGGTCGTTGCAAAAAGGGCATCGGTTAGTAGGTTTTCAAGTTCTAAGGTAATCGAATAATAGGTACTTTGTGTGCTTTTATGGGGGAGCAGTGCATTTTATTGAGGGAATTCAGAAAATTATTGAGGGAGTGACATAACCCCAAACTTTATCTCATTTGTTTTACTCACTCAATAGAACCTTACCTTCCCTCAACGTTTCGCTTCATTCACCCCAAACCATTGGTTTTGAGAAAGTTTTAAAACATAGATTTGGTAAAACTTCAATCCTAAACAACTCAAAACCATGGAACGTCGAGATTTTATCAATGTCGGTTTATTGGCCGCTATCGGTGCTGCCGCCACCACGCCTGCCGCACTCGCTGCTAATCCCTCAAGCGAATCGCTCAAACCCTTCTATTTGCCGCCTGCTGCTCCGTTGCAACCCGGTCCGGGCGGTCTGGATATCCGCACGTGGGTCCGTTCTACCCAAACCAACAATCAATTTTCGTGCGTAGAAGCCGCCGTGGCTCCCAAATACATGGGGCCGCCACCCCACATCCACAAAGAACTGGATGAAATTTGCTACGTTTTGGAGGGTACAGCTTCAGTTCTGGTAGGCAATAAGGTGTATGAAGTGGAAGCAGGTGGTTTTCACATGCGACCACGGGGCATTGTACATACGTTTTGGAACGCAACCGACAAACCATTACGATTTATGGACCTGTATTTCAATCAGAACTTTGAAGATTATTTGGAAGAACTTTTTCATAAAATCTACGTGGATATGGCCAAGCAAAATCTCACACCCATGGATGCGGGAATTGGCAAGCGCATCACCGATTTGGATAAACGCTTTGGGGTTACGATGTTTCCCGAACAGCGACAAGCAATTGTGCAGAAATATGGATTGCGGTAAGATATGTCGTTTTTTTACCACTAAAACGCTGTAAATTAATCACTTCTTGCGTACAAATACCCTTCTACTAAAAACCTTACTCTTGAAATATGAAACTCTCAACCCCCTACCTCTCCAATCTTACGCCCCTGCGCGGCATTGCTGCCCTGCTCACCGTCATGTTTCACGTCGATCTGATGCTCGGCGGAGGAAATGTCCTTCTCAAATTCAAAGACTCGTTTCTTATCAACCGTATGTATCTCATGGTGGATTTTTTCTTTGTCTTGAGTGGGTTTATCATGTGCCACGTATATGCAAATAGGTTTATCACCTCAGTGAGTAAAAATGAATTCAAACACTTCACAATAGCCCGTTTTGCACGAGTCTATCCATTGCATTTGTTCACGTTGCTCTATTGTATTTTGCTTTATAGTTTCTTTTTATTGGCAGGAGGTGTCGATACCAATATAATGACAGAAGTAACCTTACTTCCAACATCGGCGTTGAATTGGCAAAAGGTCTAAAATTCCGTTCGACAACGCAATTGGTTTATACCAAAAACACTGTCAATGGTAACCAAGGACTTGTATATCCTATTTTTAACAGCCGCGCATTTGCTGACTACAACGCAACTACGCCTGATGGTAATCCGGTCGTTTATTTAGGTGATGCAGTGGGTGTAAACGGAAACAACCCGGTATATACTCAAAACTACTTAAAGCAAAATGATGTAAAAGTAGATGTGGTACAAAATTTCAATTTGAACTACAATCTGAACAAATTTGTAGAGTTGGATGCCAAATATGGTCTCAATTATCGCAAAGAAGACTTCAAACGCATTGTTCAGAATCAATCCGAAAACCTGAACTCAAACGCTACCGAACACTGGGTAGGTAGTGATATTTCACCTGATAATACCGGTGGAATTGACCGTTATACGTACGGAACTACCTTTCAAAACTTCCTCGCAACGGCTTTCATCCGTACCGATTTCAAAGAAGATTTCAATTTGAATATTCCAATCCGTACTTCTACGCAAGTATCATTTGACTATCGTAACAACAAGTACTCGGTTTATAGCGCTGCCTCTGCTCAGTTGCTCAGTTGCCTACTTATACGCCTTTTACGAGTACTCAGGGTAGTTCTTTTAAAGTGACCAACGATTACGTAGAACCTTTCATCACCTATGGTTATTTGGTTAACCAGCGGATTGAATTTGGTGATATCTTAGGGGTTACTGGAGGCTTCCGAAGCGATTATTCTTCCGCATTTGGGGGTGGTTCCAAGCCCTTCACGTTCCCAAGAGGCGATGCCTACGTTCGTTTGTCAGAAATTAACTTTTGGAAAAACAGCGCCATTGCCAACGCAATTCCAGAATTCAAATTAAGAGCTGCTTATGGAGCGGCTGGGATTCAGCCAAAACCGTTTGACCGCTACGTAACTTTAAGTACCAAAGTGTTAGGAAACAGCAATGCTTTTTATTTTGACCCCAACCAAAACAATCCGGGATTGAACGTAGAAGTTTCCAAAGAACTTGAAATTGGTTCTGATATGACGTTCAATCTGGGCAAAAACGGCAATTGGCTTAATGATGTTCGTCTTTCAGCGACATATTGGAAACGTACCACAGACAACGCTATCGGGAACGTAGATGCTGCCCCGTCTTCAGGTTCAGGTACGCTGAAAACCAATGCATTTTCATTGGGTTCACACGGTATTCAGGCGAGTTTAAATCTGAGTGTCTATAAAAGCAGAGGTTTTTCCTGGAACATGACAACCAACTTCGGTAAACAAACTTCGCAGATTAACTCGGTAGTAGGTGATCAGGAAATTGTAGTGATTTCAAACGCAGGAAGTACCAACTACGTGCTGAGAGCAGGCGAAAAAATCGGACAGTTGTATGGTTTCAAAATGTTGCATGACTTGAACGAGAAGAAGCCGGACGGTTCTTTGTTTATCCCCCAATCAGAGCAGAGCAAATATACCTTGGCAAGCAATGGCTATGTAGTGGATAAAGCCACTAAGTTCCCGTACGTAACTCCCGACAAATACAGCTTTGGAGACCCGAACCCTAAGTTCAACATGTCTTTCATCAATGATTTTACGTTCAAAAACTTCCTGACATTCTCCTTCCAGATTGATTGGGTAAACGGAAGCCACCTCTATAACCAAACCAAAGAGTGGATGTATCGTGACGGTATCCATGCCGACTATGCCAAATCATTCTCAATTGATGGTCAACCGGGCGCATGGACTGCCTTTTACAGAGGTGTGTATGCAGCTGTTCAACGGAACGGCACCAAAGATTATTTCTACGAAAATGCTTCGTTTGCTCGCTTGAGAAATATTTCTGTAGCGTTGGATTTTGCAAAAATGACCAAACTTCCTGCTTTCAAAAGACTTCAATTGGTACTTTCGGGACGTAACTTAGTCACCATCACTAAATACACCGGAATGGACCCTGAAATCAGTTCAGGTTCTGTTAACTCGGCTTGGGACAGAGGTACAGACCACAGTACCATGCCTAACTTTAAGTCGTACCAAGCTACTCTTAATTTCGGATTCTAATTTTGTAAAAACGGATGAACATGAAAAAGACACAATTATTTTTATTGATACTGGTGCTGGGAGTGAGTTTTTCGTGCAAAGACCAATTGGACGTAAAAAACCCTAACTCACCTACTACTGGCAGTGCCAACTCTGAAACGGGCCTGATTTCTTTGGCTCAGGGCGGCGTATACGTCAATGGTTTTATTACGCTCAAATACGGCGGTTTTACGGGTACTTTCTGGGGAGATCCTTTTTCGTATCATGATATTATGGGCGATGTTGTCGGTGTAGAAGCGGCCAACCAACGTATCAACGAAATCGGCTGTCCTAACTACGTCATATTGGATGACGGCACCAAGGTAACCAACCCCAACTCACCAGCATTGCAGGCTGATATGATACGTCAGGTAAACATCAACAGCAACGCAAGTGATAACCCGCTCTATTACGAATGGGCATTCATGTATGCATTGAATACCGCCTGTAACAACGTTTTGGCGTTGGTTGACGGTACTACTTTTACGGGAGATGCCACTACGAAGAAAAACACGTTGAAAGCATGGGCTTATTGGTGGAAAGGATATGCCTATTCAAGAATCGGTTCGATTTACTACGCAGGCATCATCAACAATGAAGCCAGCGGAACCAATGCTAAATACGTCACCAAAGAAGATATCATTAAGGAATCAAACGCCAACTTTGACAAAGCAGCCACGCTTCTGGGTGGGCTTACTGCCAATGCTGATTATAATGCAGTGGTAAACAAACTGATTCCGGACTTCTTTCGAGTGGGAAAAGGCGGTTTGATTGATCCGGGCATGTGGGTTAGAAATATCAATACTATGAAAGCCCGTAACGTTTTGGTAAATACTACTTCCAAGACCATGTCGGCTGCTCAGTGGACTTCCATTGTTGATTTAACCACCAATGGAATCAAAGCGTCTGACTATGTATTTACAGGACGCAACAACGCTACCAGCGACTTCTTTAATATTTCGCAAACACCCGCAGGTAACTCAGTGGGCCCTACTGCCGGCTATAAGATAAGTGAACGTTTGGTACAAGATTTCAAAGCTGGAGACAAACGTCTGGCTAACAACTTCGTAAAACGTAAAAATGCCTGGATTGGAAACAACGACCGCGGTAATATTTTTAACACCAGTTGGGACTTACTTGACGGCGGCGCAGGTATGGCAGGTATTGTTTCATTGGGTAGCAGAGCAGTAGGCGGTTATGAACTCTTCATGGCCGGCACTTACGAAGAAAACGAATTGACCAAAGCCGAAGCCTTGATTAACTCGGGCAAAATCGAAGAGGGTCTTAAAATCATTGATGCCATTCGTACAGTACAGGGCGCAGGAATAGCCGCAGTAGCCGGCAAAAGCCTTACCCTTGCACAAGCCCAAGAAGAACTGCGCAGAGAACGTCGCGTAGTATTACCATTCCGAGGTTTGGCTTTCTACGATGCTCGCCGTTGGGGAGTTATTGACGACGTCGCCAAAGGTGGGGGCAGAACCAACTGCGTCGTCTTAGACAAAGAAGGGAAATTGAATACTAAGGCTACCATTAGCTACAACTATTTGGATTACTGGGATGTGCCTGATAATGAATTGGCCTACAATAAACCTGACGCAGGAAGCGCTCCGGTAAAAAACCCTAAGTAGTAAATGTCAATTTGATTTAGTTTAGATGGATTGATAATAAAACCGCTCTTCTATCTCGAAGGGCGGTTTTTTGTGTCTATATCCATCCACTATAATTTCTCAGGCAATATTTATTTTACATAATTGTAACCAACAGGCAATTTTTACGCTAATATTACTGTTGTCATTACTAATAGACTACCCGGATCCCCTATTTTTCCTATTCGCTTCTGGTTATACGCTCTTTTCAGACAATTAATCTAAGTCATTAAAATTTAGTCGGGTATCTCCATTTATGTTTTTCAACTCCAAATTCACTTTAAGTAACACATTTAACGATTAAGAACAAGACAATATGGCCAGTTCCCAAGAAACATTCAGTAAAAAAGAAAGAGAAAAGAAACGATTAAAGAAAAAAAAGGACAAAGAGGAAAAGAAAGAAGAGCGGCAGGCAAATTCTAAAAAAGGTCAAAGCCTGGATGAAATGATTGCTTACGTCGATGAAAATGGAAACCTTACCTCTACTCCACCCGACCCAAGAAAAAAGAAAATAGTAAAAAGCGAAGATATCCAACTCGGTGCATCGAAACAGGAAGATGCCGAACCTGCTGAAATCATCAGAGAAGGTGTCATTACTTTTTTCAACGAGCAGAAAGGATATGGTTTCATCAGAGACCTTAAATCACAGGAAAGCATTTTTGTCCATATCAATGAATTGGCAACCCCTGTGAAAGAAAATGATAAAGTGACTTTTGAAATTGAAATACGCCAAAAAGGCCCAAGCGCTGTAGCCGTCAAGAAAATGGGTTAAGTGCCCGAACTCAACAAACGAATAAAACGAAAGAGCCTCAAAACGGATAGTTTTGAGGCTCTTTCGTTTTACGAGCATTCCATAAATGGGCTTCGCTCAGTATGACCTCAAGTAGGAGAAGTTTCATTGGCAATCTGATTGTTGCCATCATAGAATGGTTGAAGTGTCATATCTTTGTTGAATAAAAGACACCTTGTCTTATTTTTAATTAAAATGGCTAAAAACTAATAGTAACTACAAAACAAAGCTGTTTTAATTCCGTTAACTGAGTTAAGAATCAAAGAATTGAAGTAGTGCCAAAATCCAAAAACACCTCTAAAATTCGTCAAATTTTCAAGCCAAAACACTGACAACCAAATAGTTAATTTCACAAAAATGACAAAAATGACATTTATGAAAATCAGAATAATTGCCCAATAAGTATTGATTATGAGAGGGAAGGAAGGCAGATTTAAAGTTCATGTTTTCAAAAAACAATGACTTTCAAAAAGCTAAAACGATGTATCTTATTAAGGATTATTACGTACCAATGTTCTCTCAAGAACACATTTTTATACAGTTCTAAATAAATTTTTAATAGAAATGATTTTAATCTATTTGACGCAAAACTAAAATCATTACCTTTGCCGTTGTTAATTTTTTGTTCTACCTTACTTCTGAGTTTTTACAATGAAACAAAAGCAAATCAAATTCTTTTCTCAGGAAGATAATACCATTGAGAAAAAAAAAGCAGCTAAAGAAGAAGCTGTGGTTCCTTATGCCCACATTACTTCTAACGGTAAACTTACCTTGCCCCTTATTACTCTTCAATTCTTAGGCGTAGATACTGCCGGCGGTACCCGTTTTAAAGTAGGTATTGATCAAAATAAAAAAGGATTTGTCGGTTTGTATTTAGTACCTATTCAATCAGCAGATGAACCCTCTTTTGAGTTGACCAGAATTGGCAGAGGTTACTCTTTATTATTGAAAGGCGTATTCCTAAAATTAGGATTGGATTTCAAAAACACTTATTACCGTTTTGTGCTTAAACCCGTTGATCTTGACGGAGTAGGGGAAGGCTTTTTTGCTAAACTTACGGAACAAAGTGTCAGAAAAGATTCAGAAGAAGACGGAGAGTAGACATAAGCTCCAACAATTACTGATTAAGACATCGAAAGAGGCTGTTTCTAAAAAGAGACAACCTCTTTTTATTGAATACCAAGTAAGTACCCCAATTTTAATTCCATCAAAGTAAGAAAATCAATACCTAAACTTTAAATATGTAAACACACTATTTTTATGATACACTATCAGATTGACTTTAATTTTTGCTTTTTTAACAGAAACCACCGGCGTCATTAGCTGTCAGTCCTTCTCACAAACGTCAGCAGAGAATAAAGAATTAATGCTTCCTCAACCAACAGTACAACCAGGTAATGGAATCGTTGTAAAGTATCAGTCAATAGCAATGTGTTATTGTAAACTCTATGTATTTTTTCCCTTTGTAAACTTCTTAGACAGTACTGCTGACCGGTATAACTTGTAAAGGCAAAAAATAACATCCAACTCTACAAAGACAGCAGAGGATATGGAAACTATCAAATACATTTTTTCGCCGAAAGTAGGCAGATGAATGTCAAAGTTCAAGCTATTTAATCCTGAGTCTTTTTAAATTAAGCAATTTTCATTTGGCTTAATTGACATCTCCCGGCAATTTTGGCATTCTCTCTGCTCATTACAAAATTGTCCATTAACAAGATATTTAATAACTTTAAGGAGATTTCCAAAAACCAAACCTGAATTTCATCTTATGTATCTAAATCGTCTGATTGTACCTTTACTCGCTGTCCTTTTTTTTATCTCCCACAGCGGCAACTCCCAACAACCTTCCAAAACGGACACTACTCGTTTTGATCGTGATTACGCGCTGGAAGCATCAATGGTTGGTTATTTCAGTCCTGATGGAGCACGCAATCCCACTCTTAAAGCCAATAAGGGTGACCGAGTACGAATCAAAATTACCAACGCCGAGTTGATGACTCATGACATTGCGTTGGAAAAAATGGGGATAAAAAGCAAAACCATTCTGGAAAAAGGAATGAGCACCACTCTTATTTTTACCGCTGACAAAAGTGACACTTATTACTGCTCCGTTCCAGGACACCGGGCTGCGGGAATGGTAGGCAGCTTTGAAGTAGTGGAAGGTGTGATTTCGACGGCGATCATGCAGGGCCTAATACCCCAAAAGGACGGACAACCGGTAAATCTTAATTTTGAGGCAGGTTCACTACAAGACTGGACAGCCACAGGTACTGCTTTTAACAATCCTCTCATCACCGAAGACCCTTCCCCTATTCATGAGAAGGATATGAAAATCGGCTTTGAAGGAAACTATTTTCTTAGCAGCGGTGGGACGGTTAATGCGAAATCAACCGGAACTTTAACTTCTGTTCCTTTTAAAGTAACTCAGCCCTTCGCGGCATTTCGTGTTTCGGGCGGAGCACTGGAAGATACGCGGGTAGAACTTTTGCTGGCCGGTACAAACGAAATCATTTTTCACATTACCGGGCAGGGCCGCGCTAATCTGCAACCGGTGGTAGTAGACCTTCAGCGGTATTTGAACAAAGATATTTACATCAAAATCATTGACAACGAAACGGGTATTTCGCAAATCCCGTACATTCCACATGATAAATGGGCGCACATCAATTTTGATGAATTTCTCTTCTACCCTACCCGTCCAGAGTTCCCCAACGAACTGAAACAAAAAGACATCATTATCCTGCCACCGCTTGACCCCGTTCTGAATGCAGGCCTATCGGGCATAGAAGCGGCCAAAGCCATGACACCACCCAAAGGGTTCAAAATCACGCTGGCTGCGGCCGAGCCCGATATTATTCGCCCTATTTGCTTTACCATTGACGCCAAAAATCGACTTTGGGTTGTGGAAGGCCATACTTACCCCGTTCCCGCTCCCGAAGGACAGGGAAGAGACCGTATTTTGATTTTTGAAGATACTAACGGCGACGGTACCCTCGACAAACGGAAAGTATTTATGGAAGGCCTCAATCTGGTCAGTGGTATCGAAGTAGGTATGGGCGGTGTGTGGTTAGGAGCCGCTCCTTACTTATTGTTTGTACCGATAGATGCTAAGAATGACAAACCCGCTGGACCCATCCAAAAACTGCTGGACGGCTGGGGAACGCAGGATACGCACGAAACTTTGAACAGCCTACGCTGGGGTCCTGACGGCTGGCTTTACGGAACGCACGGGGTATTTACCCACTCCAACGTGGGAAAACCTGGTGCACCTGATTCCGAAAGAACAAAAATCAACGCGGGTGTATGGCGATATCACCCTACCAATCATCAATTTGAGGTATTTGCCGAAGGCACCAGCAATCCGTGGGGTATTGATTTCAACGATTACGGTCAACCTTTCATTACGGCCTGTGTAATTCCGCACATGTACCACATTATTCATAATGCGCGATATCAGCGGCAAGCCGGAAAACATTTCAACCCGTACACTTACGACGACATCAAAACCGCCGCCGATCATGTACACTGGGTGGGCGAACGCGGGCCTCACGCGGGAAATTTCCGTTCGGCAGCCAAAGGAGGCGGTCATGCTCATGCCGGAGCAATGGTCTATCTCGGTGGCTCCTGGCCTGAAGAATACCGAAACGAAGTTTTCATGAACAACATCAACGGGGCGCGATTTAACCGAGATCATCCCCAACGGAACGGCTCCGGATATACAGTGCAGCACAGACCGGATTTTATGGCCATGAACGATTCGTGGTCGCAGTGGCTCAATTTTAAATACGATGCAAGTGGTTCGGTATTTGCCATCGACTGGTACGATAAAAACCAATGCCACAGCCCCAACCCGGATGTTCATGATAAAACCATGGGGCGTATCTTCAAAATCTCTCACGAAAATGACAAGTGGGTACAGGCTGATTTGAGCAAAGCTTCAGATATGGAATTGGTCAACTATCAGTTACACGCCAACGATTGGTACGTTCGTCAGGCCAGAACCCTTTTGCAGGAGCGCGGTCCCAATAAAAAAGTACACAAAGCGCTGAAAGAAATTCTTGCCAAAAATCCCGATGCCACCCGCAAACTCCGCGCTTTGTGGGCATTACACGTTACGAAAGGGCTGACGGAAAAGGAGTTAGTTGATTTATTGGCCTACGATAATGAATACGTCAGAAGTTGGAGCATTCAGTTTTTAGTCGAAAACAAAACAGTTTCACCCGAAACGTTGAAACGCTTTGCAGAACTGGCCAAAAATGACAATTCCGCCATCGTGAGACTGTACCTAACCTCCGCTATGATTCGAATTGACCCATCGCTGAGATGGGATGTACTGGAAGCTCTAACTCAAAAAACGGAAGACAAAGACGACCACAACCTGCCATTGATGTTATGGTACGCGTCAGAGCCATTGTCTGTGGTTGATACAAAACGGGCACTCCAAATGGCCGAAACGTCCAAAATGCCTAAACTGTTGCCTTATACTATTCAGCGGGTAACGGCGATTGGCACCGAGGATTCCAAAAAATTACTGAAAGACCTGAAAGACCGATTGGGAAAATCGCATTCGCATGAAACCCACGAAAGTATGATGTTATTGGACGAAGCTGTAGGAAAATAAAATTTGCAATAATTACGGCGTCAAAAATAGGGGACACAGAGAACACTGAGTTTTGCACAGAGTTACTCAAAGTATTGAATTTACTTCGTGTTACTCTGTGCAAAACTTTGAGTAACTCTGTGTCCACAAAATTAAACTCATACATAAATGAAAATTCAATACCTAAACTTTTTAACCACCCTACTATCCTTCGCCTGTGGCATGGCCTATAGCCAGCCCGTGACGACTATGTTGGAAAGCGGATTCCAAAAAACCAAACTGACTGGTGATTTCATTTCTGAAGGAGTCGCCGTTGCCGACTTGAACAAAGATGGAAAATTAGACATCGTGGCCGGTTATTATTGGTTTGAAGCTCCTTCCTGGACCAAACATGAAATGGCTCCCGCCCAACCCAACACCCGCTCCACGGAGGCCGTTGCGTTTGGAATGTCCAAGGTATTTAATCCCCGAAAAGAATACAGTAACTCATTCTTAAACTTAGGAATGGACGTAAATCTCGACGGTTGGGAGGATGTCGTCATCATTGATTTTCCGGGAAAACCCGCCTTCTGGTTTGAAAACCCACACAATAAACCAGGCATTTGGGCAAAACACATCATTGCCGATTCGGTCGGTATTGCCAATGAATCGCCGGGTTTTATTGATATGGACGGCGACGGACGACTCGACATTCTTTGCGGGGATAAAGCTAAAAAGCAAATCGTTTGGCTGAAAGCCCCCGCCAAAAAAGGAGAAACAGAATGGAAACGTTACGCGCTAAGTGCCGAAAATGTACCGGGTACGGAGATTTTTTCCCACGGAATCGGGTATGGCGATGTAAATAAGGACGGTTTCAACGACGTGGTGGTTCGGGAAGGCTGGTTTGAAGGAACGTCCGATAAGACCTCGGGTAACTGGAAATTTCATCCAGCCAATTTGGGCAAACCCTGCTCCCACATGCAGGTATTGGACGTGGATGGCGATGGAAAGAACGACGTCATTAGTGCCTCTGCCCACGCCTTGGGAGTTTGGTGGCACCAACAAATAACCGATGGCGAGGGAAATATCAATTTCAAAACCAACCTCATGAGCACAACCACCGCCCAAACTCACTCCTCTATTATGGCCGACTTGAACGGCGACGGGCGTAAGGAATACATTACCGGCAAGCGATTTTTGGCCCACCACGGCCGTGACCCCGGCGATGCGGATGCCTCGTATTTGATGTGGTTTGACTTAACTCCAGGTAAACAACCTTATTGGACGGAGCATGTTATTGACAATGATTCCGGTGCGGGGCTTAATATTACGGTGCAGGACATGAACAAAGACCGTAAACCTGATATCATCATAGCTAATAAAAACGGGGTGTTTCTGTTTGAAAATAGGATGAAGAAATAGGTTCTCTAAATTGGGGGTACCAGTAAAATAGTCCCGACTGCATGAATTTGAGCAATCATTTGTACAGTCGGGAACAATACTTACGCTTTCCGTACAAATTCCGATTTCAATCCCATCGAACCAAAACCGTCAATTTTGCAGTCAATATTGTGTCCGTCATTACTGTCGGAGAGACGTATGTTTTTCACCTTCATGCCCGTTTTAAGGGATTTTGGTGCTCCTTTTACGGCCAAATCTTTGATTAATACCACTGTATCGCCGTTTTGGAGGACGTTACCCAGGGAATCAATTACTTTTAGACCCGTATTTTCCTTTTCAACTTCCGCTTCTGTTTCTTCAGGATTCCATTCGTAAAAACACTCAGGACAAACTAACAAATTATCACTTGGATAGGTGTACTCGCAATTACATTTGGGACAAGGAGGAAATTCAGACATTTGAGTGTAATGTTTATAAGTTTGGTGCGAAACTAATCAAAACATTTACCAAAACACTCAACGGATGCTTACGTCCTGTCCTGTTGTCTGAATTCGACCGGCGACATCCCTACGTATCGTTTAAACAATTTAGCGAAGTAGTTGGGGTATTCAAACTTCAATAAGTAGGCAATCTCCGAAACCGAATACGAAGTATGTAAGAGGTATTTCTGCGCTTCTGCAATCAAGTTTTGATGTACCAACTGAATGGCCGATTTCCCCGATACTGACCGACAGATTCGGTTGAGATGTACAGGAGTGATATTGAGTTCATCGGCAAATTCAGGAATACTTTTAGGCTCATCGGCTTCTTTAATTTTCTTCTGAAATTTCCGAAAATGACTCATCGTTACGTCGTCCTTATTTTGTTCTTCTCCTTGCCTCACCATGCGGTGCAGTTTCACGAACAATTGCGTAAAATACGCTTTCAGCATCACATCCCTTTCGGAGTCTTCGCCAAATAATTCTTTTTCAATGGCTTTGATCAAATCAGTAAAGGCTTCAAAAGGCTCATTTGCGTCAAAATTATGGATTGTATGAATTTTGTTAAAGGACTCCCAAACAGCCGATGATGTTTGAAAAATAGCTTCTATTATTGTTTCTGATATAGTCAGGATATGTCCAAATATATCAGGCGAATAAATCAACCCATGAAGTGTGGTCGGAGGAATCAGAAAGATACACGGCCCCGCGTACGTCTTGATTTGGCCGCCATTTTGAAAGGTAACTTGCCCTTTTTCAACGATAAAGAGCTGAAAAAGATGGGTATGAATGTGCGGTTGAATCACCCAATCAAAAAGTTGGCTACGGGTAGTAATCAATTCCAGAAAAATGTATTCCGACGAATAACGGCTGTTAAGGTCGCCATACAGTCCCTCGAAATTGAGAATGGGTTTGTCGTTTCCCATAACAATGTTTGATTTTTATCCACAATAGTAAAAATAATCTCCGATGAACGCAGAATAAAAGGGTGAAATTTGCAGTTGAGAACAGAAATTGTTTTCATTTAAACTTTACTCGCAATGCTTCGTAAAATCACCCTATCAGTTATCGGCGGTCTGCTGATGTGTTTCAGTATTCAGACTTTGGCTCAACCCGTATTGGACGCTGCCGACAAAGCTTATTCCATGCCGCTATTGACCCAAACCCCCAAAGGCGACGTGCTGCTTTCGTGGACCGAAAAAGATGCCGCCGGTTTGACGTCTTTCTGCCTGGCTACTTCTAAAGACAATGGCGCTACTTTTTCCGATAAAAAAATAATCTTCTCCGGGAACGGCATCGGCAACAGTCGCCTGATGCGGGCCAAGGTATTGGCAAAAAAAGACGGGTCATTGGTCGCCGTTTTCCCCAACCGCGTAGAAACTGCTGATAAAAAACGGGCTTCCGATATCGTGTTTTGCGTCTCTACTGACCAAGGCACAACCTGGACGACACCCAAATCAGTAGATACTGACCCGACCAAATGCACCAGAGGTTTTTTTGATGCCGTGGTACTATCCAATGACGAAATTGCAGTGGCTTATTTAAAAGATGTAGCTGGCAGCACCAAGTTTGAAGAGCGGGATTTACGCCTTGTACTGACAAAAAATGGCGTTTTTCAACCCGAAAGAGTCATTGACCCAGTGGTATGCGATTGCTGCAACATCAGCCTGTTGGTCGATGCCAAAGGAGAATTGAATGTGTATTACCGCGACAACAATGACAACATTCGCGACATGGCCAAAATGACCTCTACGGACAACGGTGCCACGTTTTCTACTTCACAGATTTTGCACAACGATGGCTGGAAAATCAACGGTTGTCCTCACAGCGGTGCCACTTCAAGCATGTATGGTGGAAGCGCCTTAATCTCCTGGTTTTCAGGTACAACCAATGAGCCCGGTATTCGTTTGGTCACGGAAGAAGGCAAGAAATTACTGGTATTGGAAGCCGCGGCAAAAAATGCGTTTTTGACGTCCTCCCCTTCTGCTTCCGTGTTGTTATGGGAACAACTAAATCCCGAAACGAATACATCTCAAATTGCGCTCAAGAAGATAAAAGCAGATAAAGTGTCGGATACCGATTGGGTAAAAGAATCACAGAATGCAGCAAATGCCGCAGCAATAGTAGCTAATAACCAATTACTTGTGGCCTACGAAGTAAAACAGGCAAGCGGCAAAACTTCCATTAAAATCTCGAATCTCAAATTGTGATTTTTTCGTACCGAATAGCATTAATCAAAGCAAATTGATTCTTTGATTAGGGTGCTCTTTGCCCCAAATAATTCTTAGTAGACTCTATCCATACAAAATGATGAAACATCACGAATTTCTTTCCAAGCTACTTTTCGCTATTGGAGTCTTCTTTTTGAGTACTTCCTACGGTCAGTCGCCAGTCGCCCTTCGGTTTGACCCATCCAAATTTGTGGCTCAGTCGCAGGAATTGAACGGCAAAACCATCAAAGTCAGAGCTTACGAGAAAATAGTGTACGTGTCTAACCCCGTGGATACCGCATATCAGGTGATGAACATTTATATTCCGGAGGAGTACTTTAACGGCGGAAGTATCAATGGCTACACGGCTCAGACCGCCCCGCTATTTTTCCCGAATAAAGTAGGCGGCTACACGCCTGCCCTGCCGGCTACCTTTAAAAATTCGCCACAAAGAGGTCCTATGCCAGGCGGCAATCAGATTTCCTCGGTTTTGGTGGCTTTGTCAAAGGGGTATGTGGTGGCTTCGGCTGGGGCAAGAGGAAGAATATCGCCACAGGGAAAAGCCCCTGCGGGTATTGTGGATTTGAAAGCGGCCGTCAGGTATTTGAAAGCCAATGATGCCACAATCCCCGGTGATGCCAACAAGATTATTTCAAACGGAACAAGCGCGGGTGGCGCCATGTCCACTTTATTGGGAGCCACGGGCAATCACCCTGACTATGAGCCGTATCTGAAAGCTTTGGGGGCAGCCAATGCCACCGACAATATTTTTGCCGTTTCAGCCTACTGCCCCATTATCAACCTCGAAAATGCCGATATGGCGTACGAATGGCAGTTGAATAAAATTCACACGTTCAAATTTCGGGGCAAAGAAGGCACATTGGATGCCGTGGCCCTCAAAGTGTCGGAAGAATTGAAGAATGCCTTTCCGAAGTATGTCAATGGTTTGAACCTGAAAGATAATGCGGGCAAAAAACTGGAATTGAATGCGCAGGGGGAAGGCAACTTTAAAGAATATGTGAAATCGTTTTTGGCGGCATCGGCTCAAAAAGCCCTGACCGCCGGGGTTGATGTATCGAAGTATGGTTTTCTGCAAATAAAAGACGGGCAGGTTCAGTCAGTGGACTACGATGGCTACATGCAGTACTTGGAACGGATGAAAACACCCCCTGCTTTTGATGCTCTTGATAATTCCTCACCTGAAAATCAACTGTTTGGCAGTGCCACTGTCGACAAGCGTCACTTTACTCCTTTTGCCCTACACTATGCTCCGAACACCTTATCATCCATGGCCGATGCCCTGCAAATAAAAATGATGAATCCCATGAATTATATTGGAGCTAAAGGGGCTAAAACGGCTACCTATTGGAGAGTTCGACACGGAGCAAAAGACAAAGATACCAGCTTTTCCATTCCCGTATTATTGGCTACTACACTGAAAAACAAGGGTTTTAAAATAAATTTTGCGTTGCCTTGGGACCGTCCCCACAGCGGCGATTATGACCTTGATGAACTATTTGAGTGGGCTGACAGCATTTGTAGCCCCCCCAGCCCCCATTGGGGGAGTTAAACGATAACTTGATTACAAAAAATGAATGAATCTTTAAAAAATCCCCCCATTGGGGGCAAGGGGGCTCTTACTTGGGAACTTGCCCACTTGGCGCATGTCGAACTGCTAACGCCTAAATTGGATGAAAGTATTCATTTTTTTACTGAACTGATGGGAATGTCGGTTTCCGAAATCAAGGGAAATTCAGCCTATTTGCGTGCGTATGACGACTACGAACATCATTCATTGAAACTAACTGCCCACAAACATTCGGGTATAGGTCATTTTGCATGGCGAACCCGTAGCCCCGAATCACTTGAAGCAAGAGCAAAAGCAATTGAAGCGGCAGGATTAGGCATCGGCTGGGAAGACCATGAATGCGGCTATGGCAAAGCCTATAAATTTCGTTATCCCGATGGACATATTTGCGAAATATACTTCGATACGCACAAATATAAAGCCGAAAGCGAAAACAAATCTGCCCTAAAAAATACCGCAAGCAAATTTCCTGGAAGAGGAATGAATGTCCGCAGAATTGACCACCTCAATCTGTTAGCAAAAGATATTGTGGCATTCAGAGATTTCCAGTTTGGTGTACTGGGAGGTAGAATGACCGAAACAATCATTTTCGATGACCAGCCCAAGGGTATTTGGGTATCGGTCAATTCAAAATCGTATGACTTGGCCATTACCGAAGACCATTCGGGATTAAACGGGCGTTTTCACCACCTTACGTATGCTGTCAATAGTCGAGAAGAAGTGCTTCTGGCAGCAGATATTGCTTTGGAAAATGGGGTATTTATCGAAACAGGCCCACACAAGCATGCCATTCAACAAACCTTTTTCTTGTATCTCTACGAACCAGGCGGCAATCGCATCGAAATTGCCAATCCAACGGCAAGGTTGATATTAGACCCTGATTATGAAACAATTGTGTGGAACAAAGAAGAACGCATGAAAGGACAGGCTTGGGGGCTAAAAACCGTAGAAAGTTTTCATACCAGAGGCACACCCATACCTGATGAGCTGATGTGAGTGATGAATAAATAAATCCGTGAAAATCTGTTTAATCAGTGTCATCCGTGTGCCATTATTTGACGCTGATTAAACAGATATAAAAACAAGCAGTATGAAATTAACACGAGAAGAATGGAGCCGGAGAACATTTATTCTCTCTTTAACAGGAACGGTAATGGTATTGAACCACACGTTATCATGGGCAAATAATGCTCTCCCTGAGCTTGTCGAAGGGGAACTTGACCCAAGAGTAGCTAAGATTGTAGCCAAAACAATGGCAATAGATACGCATAATCACGTGGATGTGCGAATCTATCCGGACCAACCCCTGCCAAAATATGATTTGTTGAATGATTTTCAAAAATCGGGGTTGGCGGCTATTGTCATGACTTTTGCCGTTGACTACCAAAAACTGCAAAATGAAGGTGACGGCTATACTCGTTTTATCAATGGATTAGATTCGGCGGATAAACTGCTCAATGAATACGATTTGAAGCGTTCCCTGAATTTAGCTGACCTAAAATCAGCATTAACAAAGAAGGAACCTGCTATTATTCAAGCGGTTGAAGGTGGACATTTTTTGGAAGGGAAAATCGAAAGACTCAAAATAGCCTATGATCGTGGTTTAAGAGTCCTCGGATTATTACACGACAACGATGCTTCTGTTCCGTTGGGTGATATTTATACTATTTCTGGAACGGCGTCAACCAGCGGAACAGCTGTTTTTCCACTTACTTTTGGTGGGCAATCTTGTTCTTTATCCTTAACCGTCAGTCCTACAGGATCCAGTACAACAAGCAGTGCCACCGTTTTTCCAGCCTTTACCGTTGGCAATGGTAACACTGCCCAAATAGTAGCTGCTGCCAATACATTTTTAGCTACTTTAGACGCAACGCAAAAAACTGCCGTATTACTTGATTTTACAAGTACCAAAAAATCGGTTTGGTCGAATTTCCCCATTTCAGATGTTACCCGAAATGGAATACTGACAGGTACAATGACTGCGGCTCAACGGACAGCAGCCTACAACTTAGTTGCCATGCTTTGTAGCCAATACGGATATGAAGAATTAGGAAAAACAATGGTAGCTGACCAATACTTGGTAGATACCACTAAACCAAGTTGGACTGGCGGAACGACTAATTATGCCATTGCTATTTTTGGAACACCTTCTACAACGGCTCCTTGGATGATTCAATATGGTGGGCATCACATGGCCATTAATGCTACTATTGTTGGCTCAAACAATGTCTTTACTCCCTCTCTAACTGGTGCTCAACCTACCTCATTTACGTCTAATGGCACTACCGTTAGGGTGTGGGCGAATCAAACTGACAAAGGATTTGCACTCGTAAATGCCCTAACAGCTGCGCAACAAACTAAAGCAGTCTTAAATTATACCGTCAGTGATTTGGTATTAGGACCGGGCAATGATGGTAAAACGATTGTGCCAGAAGGAATAAAAGGCTCTGATTTAACAGCTGCTCAACAGACACAATTGCTTGATTTGATCAGTGAGTGGACAAATATTGCTAATACTGCTGCCGCAACGGCCAAATTAGCCGAAATAAAAGTAAACATTGCCGACACTTATTTTGCATGGAGTGGCCCGCTAACGGCTGGAAGTGTTGTTTACTTTCGTATTCAGGGTCCAACAGTAATTATTGAGTATTCATCTCAGCAAAAGAACGCTGCTCATATTCATAACATGTACCGTGATCCAACTAATGATTACGGCAAAAAACTATTGTAGCATGACTTTGAGAAGTATCCTATTGGTAGGTGTCTTATGTTGGTTTTTACCTGAATCAATATTGGCCCATCGTTTAGATGAGCTTCTTCAGTCATCCTACATCATGATTGCCCCTGATCAAATAAGTATTGAAATTATTTTAACTCCTGGGGCTACTATTGCCTCGGGCGTTTTTCAGGCAATAGACAATGACCATGATGGGAAGCTATCTGTTGATGAAAAAAGGATATATGCTAAAAAAGTATTGAACAATACCTATTTAAAAATTGATGGCAAAGAACAGAAATTAGTTTTGTTTGATGTGTCATGCTCACCCTTGCAGGATTTAAAAGAAGGTGTTGGAAAAATTCGGTTGTTGGTTTCGGCAGAAATAAATGATGACCTATCAAAACATCAACTTTATTATATGAACACTTTTGAACCTATGATGAGTGTTTATACGATTAATGCACTGATGCCTAACTCAAAAGAAATAAAAATTCTTAAACAAGAAAGAGAGCAAAATCAATTTGAAATTTATATTGACTATCAACAGTTAGTCAACCATCCATTTCGATATAAAGTATGGTTGTTCTCAGGCGTGTTTATCATCTTATCGTTCCTACTTTTTCTTACGTTTAAACGCTCAAAAAACGTGGGTACTTGAAAGACTAACCTAAAAAACAAAATGAAAAAGAAGTTATTAGTTTTAGGAGCACACTCCGCCGATTTTGTTTGGCGTTCGGCAGGCGTCATTGCCAAAAGCGTAGAAGAAGGAGCCGACACACTCGTCATTTGTATGTCGTACGGCGAGCGAGGCGAGTCGGGCGAACTTTGGAAAGAAGATCCAAAACGGACTATAGAAAGTGTAAAAGCCATCCGTCACGAACAAGCCCAAAAAGCCGCCGATATTTTGGGTACGCCCATTCAATTTTTAGATTGGGGCGATTATCCAATGTTGATTTCAAACGAGCGTATTGAACAACTCACCCAAATCATTGGCGATTTCGAGCCAACGGTTATTCTGACCCATACCGCCAAAGACCCCTATAATCCCGACCACCCCTTGGCGTATCAGGCTACGGAAAGAGCTAGGTTATTGTCGTGTGGCGCAGGCGTACCCAGTGCATTCAAAAACATAGACCCGCCTATGTGGTATTCATTTGAGCCACATCAACCTGAAATCTGCGAATTTTTGCCAGATACCTTTGTCGATATTTCGTCGGTTTTTGAGAAGAAACTGGCAGCAATGGATAGCATGGGCGCTCAAAAATACCTGAGAGATTACTACGCCGAATTGGCCTCCAGAAGAGCTAATCATGCCAGAAGAAATTCGGGTAAAACAGAAGTGAAGTATGCCGAAGCATTCCAAAGTCATGTACCAAGGGTCATCAACTCGATTTTTTAAAAATGCAACGTCGAATATTTTGAATGATTGATAGATAAAAAAGGCTTATTCAAAGATTTAAAACTAAAAATCCGAAAAGTAGCCTCTATTTTAAGGTAGGATTGACTCTTCTATTCTTCACTGCAACCTTTAATACGATTCAAACTATGAAAGCATCAAGACGTAATTTCATCCAATCTTTAGGGGTTGGAGTAACCGGCTTAGGAATGGCGCAGCAGGCAGCGGCCACTACTTTCGAGCCGCCCAAGTCAACAAAGCCAAATGGGGATGACCAAATTCTATTTGTAGGAGATAACATTGCCGTCTCCAACACCGAATTTGGCAAAGTAAGAGGTTTTGTCCTTCGAGGAATTACTACCTTCTTGGGCATTCCTTATGGAGCAGATACATCGGGCAAAAATCGTTTTATGCCACCTCAAAAACCTGCTCCTTGGTCAGACGTCAAACCCGCAGTGTGGTGGGGAAATACGGCACCTCAAATCATGGAAAAACGCTACTCCAATGTCTATGCCTCCTTTGTTGACCACTGGAACTACGACGATGTTTCGGAAGATTGCCTAAAAATCAACGTCTGGACACCAGCCTTAGATACCCAAAAACGTCCCGTAATGGTTTGGTTGCACGGTGGAGGTTTTGTGAATGGAAACGGCATTGAACAGGACGGTTATCATGGCGAAAACATCGCCCGCCTTGGCAATGTCGTATTCTGCTCGCTCAACCACCGACTCGGGTCATTGGGATATAGCCATTTAAAAGCGGCAGGTGGGCATCCTGCTTCGGGCAATGTGGGCAACTTGGATATGGTGGCTGCCCTCGAATGGGTAAAAAATAACATAGCCAACTTCGGAGGTGACCCTACCAACGTGACCATCATGGGGCAGTCGGGCGGGGGTTCCAAAGTCACAACTCTGATGAATATGCCATCCGCGAAAGGACTTTTCCACAAGGCAGTTGTATTGAGCGGTGGCTCATTGGCCGGCGTCAATAAAGAGTATGCCGAAAAACTAGGATTGAAAATAATGGAGGAAGCGGGTCTGAAACCCGGAGAAATAGCAAAGTTGCAACAAATTCCGTGGCGCGAATACATAGACATCGCCGACAGAGCGGTTGCCAAAATGGCGGATGAAGCAAAGCGACTCAATATCCAAAGAGGCGGTTATTCCCCCGTAGCCGATGGTGAGTACCTGAACGACGGTACGTTTTTTAGTGATGCAAACCACTTCTCGGCCGATATTCCATTGATGATATGCTCTACTTTCAACGAGCAAAGCCCCAGCCGTACCGATGCGACTTTAGAAAGTGTAACTTTAGCAGACGTAAAAGAAAAGATCAAAACTCGTTTTGGTGATAAATCGGGAGAAATCGTAGATGCTTATGCTAAAACATTCCCCAAAGCGCGCCCGATTGAACTGTGGACGATGATTCTTTCTAACCGTAAAAATGCCGTAGCCATTGCCGATGCCAAAACCACTCAGAAAAAAGCTCCCGTCTTTTTAGCTTGGTTTGGTTGGCAACCGCCGCTTTTCGATAATAGAATGCGAGCATTTCATTGCAGTGATATTTGTTTTTGGTTATACAATACTGATTTGATGCTTACCCATACGGGCGGAGGCAAGCGTCCGCGGGCATTGTCTGAAAAGATGTCGAAATCGTTGATTGGTTTCATGAAAACAGGTAACCCCAACGGCGGCGGGCTACCCACTTGGAAAACCTATTCCACTCAAAATGGTGAAACGATGATTTTGGATGATGTACCGGCGCTCGCCAACGATCCCGACCGCGAAGCCAGAAAAGCATTAGCTTAATTTTTTTAACTCCTATGAGGTTTGTTTTCATTCATAAACCTCATAGGATGAATACTGTAATCCACTGTAAAACATGGATTTAATAAAAGAACTTTCAAAATTTTCAGCCGCTACGATTTGCGAAGCCCTTGGAAACAAAGGCAATTTACCTTCAGGCATCAAACCTATCGCCGCCAACATGAAAGTCTGCGGCCCGGCCTATACGGTTCAAACCATGCCTCGTGATAATGTTTTGTTACATCGTGCGTATGCATACGCCAAAGCCGGCGATGTCTTAATCGTCCATTGTTCAGGGTTTTATGAGGCCGGTTATTGGGGCGACTTGATGAGTTTGGGGGCTAAAACCAAAGGAATCAATGGGTTAGTTATTGACGCATGCGTGCGTGATGCCGATGATATTGAGGCGATGGGTTTTCCGGTTTTCTCAAGAGGTCTATGCATTCGCGGTACGTCAAATCACGGCGACGGAACGCTCAACGAGCCCATTATCATTGGCGATGTATTGATTCATCCGGGAGATATTGTGGTGGGTGACCGAGACGGTGTCGTGGTAGTTCCGTTCAATAAAATGGAAGAAACCATCGAAAAAGCTGCCGCCAGAGAAGCCAAAGAAGAACGAACACGAGCCGAACTCAGGAAAGGAAGAACTTCTATTCAGATTTATGGGTGGGATAGCCCCCTAACCCCCGATGGGGGAACAACCTAATTATAATGTTATTGTTATATGAAACTTAAAAGTATAGAAAATCATAGCTCCCCCATCGGGGGCGGGGGGGGCTTGGCCGTTGCTGTATTGGGTTTGGGCGAAGCAGGTTCGCATTTTGCCAATGACTTAGCTGAGATGGGTGTTGAGGTAACGGGTTATGACCCTAATCCCATTCGAAAATTGCATCCTTCCATTGTTGTCAAAGAAAGTAATGCCGAAGCAGTACGAAAGGCGAATGTAATTTTCAGTGCCAATCTTTCTTCTGTTTCCATTGAAATTGCCGAAGAATTGGTGGGGGTCTTACAACCCCATCAGTTTTTCTGTGAAATGAATACGTCAGGCCCCGAAAAAAAGCAGAAAATAGCTTCTGTTTTAGCTCCATCGGGGGTAAAAATGATTGATTTAGCCATTATGGCTCCCGTGCCACCCAAAGGAATGATGACCCCCTTATTGGCATCGGGTGAACATGCGGCTGCGTTTTTGGAGAAAGTAAAACCGCTGAATCTCGACTTAAAACAAGTAGAAAACAGTCAAATTGGCGATGCCGCTACTCGAAAACTTCTGCGTTCGATTGTGTACAAAGGCATTGCAGCCGTCGTATGTGAGGCAATGGAAGCAGGCATAGCCTTCGGTATGGAAAGCTACATCCGAGGTCAAATCAGTTCATTGATTGGCGGCAACAACGACTTGATTGACCGTTTTGTGGAAGGCAGCAAAACCCACGCACTCCGCCGAATGCACGAAATGGAAGCTGTCATTGAGATGTTACGCCCCCTAACCCGCGCGGCGGACCGTCCCAATGGGGGAATTATGACCACTGCAACAAGAGATAATTTAAGAAGTTTAGCAAACATCAGAGAAAAAGAAACTCCCCCATTGGGGGTGGGGGGGGCTATTCCCTACATGCAATTTCGGGGCGGCAGCTCCAAAGGTCTTTTCTTCAAAGCCGAAGACCTTGCTACAGACGAAACCCGTCGAAATCAGGTCATTTTGGCGATCATGGACGGTGTCGTGGCGGGCGACCCGCGTCAGATTGACGGCTTGGGAGGAGCCAATTCGCTGACAAGTAAAGTGGCGATTGTCAGTCCATCACAAAGCCCGGATGCCGACTTAGATTATTTCTTCATTCAGGTCGTAGTTGGAAAAGGGCGCGTTTCAACCATTCAAAGTTGCGGCAATATTTTAGCGGGTGTGCTTCCTTTCGCCATCGAATCGGGAATGATTCCGGCGCAACACCCAACGACGTCGGCCCGAATTAACATTGTCAATACGGGCGGAATTTGTGAGGTGGTTGTTCAAACCCCAAACGGTCAGGTCGAATATGCTGGCAATGCCCGCGTAGCCGGTGTGTTGGGAACCGCCGCTCCGATTGTTTGTAACTACCTGAATACGGCTGGTTCTACCTGCGGCTCTTTGCTTCCCACGGGTCAAGTAAAAGATAGTATTGATGGAGTTAAAGTCACCTGCATTGACAATGGGATGCCGTTGGTAGTGATGCGAGCCTCGGATTTTGGAATTAGCGGTTATGAAAGTAAGTCTGAATTGGAAGCCAACGAAGTGCTTAAAAAACAAATGGAAAGCATCCGTTTACAGGCGGGGGTCAAAATGAACTTAGGTGATGTCAGCGAGCAGACCATCCCTAAAATGTGCCTGATTGCTCCGGCCCAACAGGGCGGTATGGTTACCACCCGCATGTTTATCCCCCACGTCGTCCACGAAGCCATCGGCGTTTTAGCGGCGGTATCGGTTGCTACGGCCTGTGTTTTACCCGGCAGCGTCGCTGAAGGCATTGCCGCTTTTGAAAAGGGAGATACGTTTTTCTCGGTCGAACATCCATCGGGAGAATTTACCGTAAACTTAGAATACGCCTTTCAAAATGGAGAAATCAGCATCAAAAAATCGGGAGTCATTCGCACTGCTCGTTTATTAAGCAAAGGAGAGGTTTTTGTACCTGCGATTTGATATATTCATTGCTTCACGAATATTAATAAAAGGAATTCTATCCAGCTAAATTTTTCATTAAACCCTGCAAATTTGGAATTAGATTCCGAATTTGCAGGGTTTAAATACTTTTATCAGTATTCATCGCCAGCCTTCTGGACGAATAGGCGTACAATCTTTGCTTAACACACAGGGGAAATTAGGAGCAGGAGATGCATCTAAGTTGATTTGATTTCCTAACAAAGTGGTAACAATTGGGCTGGGATAGCCCTCTCTTATCATCCAGTAAAGCCATTTTTTCTGCGGGTCTTTCACATTTTGAATGTTGCCAATAATACCGGGATACGAGCTTTAAAAAATTCCATGGTGCGAATGAAAACAAAATCACCTCAACAAACCTAACCTTGCGATTTTAAAGCCGTTTCATTCACCAAATTACACATACCAATGAAAAACTCCGTTTGAAAAAGAGAGCAAATTCCGACAATGGGTAATCTTCGACTATTACTCTATTAGTCCAATTTTTCACAGTCGATTTTAACAAGATTTACCGTAAAAAAATAAGGCAAAAAGCCCTGATATATTGTTCATTTTAGCAGCCTTACTTTCCAATACAAAACTTACTGAAGATATTGGCCAATAAATCATCATTAACTATTTGTCCGGTTATCTCCCCTAAATGATGTAATGCCAATCGGATATCCTGTGCCAGAAAATCACCCGTTATTCCTATTTCGAGGCCGTTGAGGGCATCCCTAAGCGCCTGTTGGGTTTTAACAAGATGTTCATAATGACGCAAATTAGTGATGACCGTGTCACTCGCAGAATCCGCCTCTAACAAGGAAGCCGTAAGGAATTTTTTGAGAGTTTCTATTCCTTCACCTGTTTTAGCAGAGATGGCAATTTCATTGCGCGGCGTACCCTCCCCAACACTTCTCTTAACAGGAGAAGTGTTGGGAGAAGTTATCGTTACAATCCTTCCCAATACTTCTTCTAAATTTTCAAATAACTTTTCATTTCTAAAGCGAATAATCGTAATTCCATAGATGGATTTAAGCTCTTGGGTTCTTAATTCATCGTATTCAATTTGTTCTTTTCCTAAGTGTACTCCTCCATCAAGTTCAATTCCCAAGCGATGTTCTGCACAATAAAAATCTAAAACAAACCCTTCCTGAACAGGATGTTGCCTCCTAAATTTCAACCCATTCAATTGGCGATTTCTCAAGATTTGCCAAAGAAACTCCTCTGCTGATGTTAGTGTTTGGCGAAGGTTACGTGCATTTTCCAAAATAGGGGGAGGTATTTTATAATGCATTGGTTTATAACCGTCATAAATAAAGGCTTGCGCTTTAGGCTCAACCTCACCCAACCCTCTCCTTTCCGGAGAGGGCTTTTTACTCCCCTCGCCTGAAAAGAGAGGGGTTGGGGACGGTCCGCCGCGCGGTGAGGTTAAATCCGCCTTATTCCTCACCCAAATCACCCTTTTTTTCTCCTCCAATCCTTCCGCCAGCTTTTCTACTTCTGCTAAGGTTTCCTCACTGTCAAACAGCATCAATACCACATCGGCCTGTTCCATGGCTCGCATAGAACGCTTGATTCCCATTGATTCAACCACATCTTCGGTTTCGCGAATACCAGCGGTGTCAATGATTCGGAACTTAATTCCGTCAATATAAAGTATATCTTCAATCACATCGCGTGTTGTGCCCGCAATAGCCGTTACAATGGCTTTTTCTTCGTTAAGTAGGGTATTGAGAAGCGTCGATTTCCCTACATTTGGTAAGCCAATAATCGCTACGGGTATCCCTTCTTTCAGTGCATTTCCAAAATCAAAGGACTCAATCAAGGGTTCAATCGTACTTTGAAGATTTATAATCAATGTTTTGAGATCGTCTCGATTGGCAAATTCAACATCCTCTTCGCCAAAATCCAATTCCAACTCTACCATGCTGGCAAAGTGAATAAGTTCTTCACGAAGGGAGGCTAATTTTTTGGAAAAACCGCCGCGCAGCTGATTCAGAGCCGTTCGGTGACTTGCCGCCGAATCAGCCGCGATGAGGTCAGCAACCGCTTCGGCCTGTACCAAATCAAACTGACCGTTTAAGAAAGCCCGTTGGGTAAACTCCCCCGGACGCGCCAAACGGGCACCGTGTTTGACCAGTAGTTTTATAATTTGCCGAATGATATAATCAGAGCCGTGACAGGAAATCTCAACGGTATCTTCTTTGGTAAATGATTTAGGACCTTTAAAAACAGCTACAAGCACCTCATCCACAATCACATTATTCTCCCGAATCGTACCGAAGTGTACCGTATGGGTCTCGACTTTTGTTAGGTCTTTCCCCTTAAAAATCTGATTAACAATCGAAAACGTTTGCTCTCCCGATATTCTAATCACTGCAATAGCCCCTACCCCCGACGGCGTAGCAAGCGCACAAATAGCTTCCTGTTGATACATTACGAAAAAGTAGCGAGACGCTTGAAAATAAACATCACCTTGGACGTTGCACCGTGGCCGTGATTCACATCAACAGAATTAACCAATTCCCAACCTTGCTTCGCCATCTCATTCAATTGGGCTTCTATGCTCTCTGGAGCAAGAACAGTTCCCCAAAAACCTCCTGGTTTTACTTCTATTACTTTGTACTCGTAGTTAGTTGTCATAAAATCAATTTTTCGTTATGAGCGCAAAGGTAATGCTTTCCTCTTTTTTTGCACGAGAAGAATGCCAAGACTAAATCCCCCCGAGAGACTGATAATAGGCGCATAATTTCCCGGTCGCAAACTTCGAAGGTTGAACAAATTGGTCCTTCCCAAGTTGGTATTGGCTTGTCCCAAAGGAGCGTCATTGGTGACAATAAGTTTCCGAAAGCCACCACCTACATAAATTTCAATGGACATACGGTCAGGAACCAACCACTGGTAGCCAAATTTTCCATGCAGTGCCGAGACCCGACGGCGAGTCCGCAAAAAACCTTCCTCAAAATAAGCGCACGTTCCCGTTGCGGGATTACACTGATGCCCAATGGCTTGGTACTGTCTGATAAACACCTCTTTCCGAAAATACTCCAAGGCAAAATAACTTCCACTTAATTTTGAAGCTGATTTGGTTACATAATACCGCAGCTGTGTCCGAAAACGCCAGTTATTCTTGTCAGGATAACGCGAATGTTCATCCCAAAGATTAGTATAAGAATTCCCCCAACCCACTTCCTGCTGCACACTCCAACGAGTACCGAGTGGAATTTCGGCCCCCAACGTCAGCGTATTATCAGGGTCTAACAGCATGGAAGGTGTAAACTTTATTATCGCTGCGGGGCGGATTGTATCTTGGGCTTGGAGTGAAGAGGTGAACAATAGCAACAGCATCCATCTTGGGCAAAACAACAAATTTCGTCCAAGACGTTTTGTGAAAATACCTTATACTATCATATTAGAGCTCAATTGAAATCTTACTTAATAACTCCATTTTGCCTTCATTTCGGTAGCTGTATTGCAGAAATCCACCCTCACCCGTCACGAGCAACACTTTGTTGAGAGGAATCACGTCAAACGACTTTACGTCTCCCAACGTTTGCTGCAATTTAGGTTGCGTTGGCAGAGTAATATCAAATATTTTCAGGCCGTTATTGCCCTCACAAACAAACAACTGCGAACCATCCACGCCCAAACCGTAGGGACTTTGCATGTTTTGAGTATGAATCAAACGAGGATTTTTCAAGTCTGAAATATCAACCACATCCAACGAGCTCATGGTAGCAAATCGCCGACAGGTCGCACCGCCCCTTAATGTAACATACGCATAATTGCCCTGAACCACCACGGGGTCACAGCTTTGCATGTGGGTGTATTTGGCAAGCAAAGTCGGGCTTTCCGGTTGCTGATTATCAAAAATATACATCCCATCATTGGCGCCGATAAACAGATTGGTCTTATAAGGGAAAATGGTTTCCAATCCCACACTTAAGCCAACCGTGTTTTTAGCAACAGGATTGTCGGGTTTACTGATGTCATATACCTGCAATTTATCGGGTAAAACACAATAGAGAGAATTGCCTACAATGGCAAAACGCGCCATGGAGCCGCCCGTTCCCGTTTGACCGTTTGGATTCACATCCGCGCTTTTTTCGGCGGAGCAGCCGATAAAAAGGCTCCAAAAAGTCGCAATTACTAACGCTGTTAGAAAATTTCTCATGTCTATTTCAAGGTTTAGCGATAACACTTTGGCCGATTCATTTTGACTTTCTCCCAACCCACTACCACGCCTTTGGACGCATCCACGCACTCAAAATAGGTCTGAATAGATAGCGGGTACGATTGAACAGGAAACGCATTTTCGATGCGTTTTACCAGTTGAACATTCGTAGGATCGGCAATATTGAGTACCACAAAATCGCGCCCGTTATCAGCATAAAGAAGATTGCCCTTCACGGCAATGTCCACGTTTCCCGGGATTTTGATAAACGATAATTTACGCGGTGCGCGTGGGTCGGCATTGTCAATCAAGTGAAGTCCTTTTCCCTGCTCATTGATAAACAGGTAGTTGCCTCGCACATATATCTTGCCCAGTTTGCGCAGGGCCTGCGGAGCTTCGGTACTTACCTGCCTCATTTCGGCTTGAGACGAGTAAATCGGGCGATAGCCCTCTCCGCTGAATGTTGGAGCACCCGGAGGAGCAGTATCGGTGTCAATATTGGTATGACAGCCTACTAATCCAACCATCATCAAAAAACCCCAAGTAGCTATTTTTTTCATAGTATTTGCTTTTTGCTTATTTGCCCACTTGCTCTTTATGTAGCCTCTTCTTTTGTCAAGATTCCGGAAGCCATCTCAATTTTCCATTTTTCACTTACCACCACCTTGTCCTCAATGTCACGGTATTCGATCTCCAAAATCTCATTCTGAAAACTCAGCCACGCAAATCCATTGTACCCTACCCCTATTCGTCTCAATTTGATTCGTTCACGTTGGTCGTAAAAAATAATGGATTCATTATCAACGCGGGGATTATCTATTTCTACCGGCATTCCTCCGTGGCCGATACAACGCCCCTCAATAGGCAATCCTGCCACCTCACGACGCTTATACCCCACCATTCGATGTTCATGCCCCCATATCCATAACACAGGACGTAAAAAGTTGCCAAAGAATTGTCTCAACTGCCGGGCAGGTTTTGGATACCCCTTTCGAAACGCTGAAAAAGGGGGATGATGGCTCAAAAAAACGATTCCGCGACGGTCTTCGGGGTTGTCTAAATGCAGTTGTTGACGCAACCAACGAACCTGTTCACGACGCAAATGACAATCGGGAGGAGAAATAATTTCGACAAAAGGTCGCTCTACGGAGGTATAACCCGTATCCAATCCTATGACCCGCCAATACTCATTTTCAAGACAGAAAAATCCCGCTTTTTGCTCACGCACATTATCACCTTCCCGTACTCCCATCGTAGGAAGTAATACTTTGAAGAAAGCATCGCCGTTGGAGTACATTTCATGGTTGCCCGACAAAGCTAAACTTCCCAATTTACCTCTGGGCCAAGACGCCTTCGGACTGATAAAGTTGTCGTGAACTTCGGAAGGAGCGCCCACAAAATAGATATCTCCTAAATGAATGGAATAATCGGGTTTGTGAGAGGCTACCACCGCTCCTATTCGATCCGATTCGGGTGTGTCGGAAGCCCAGTCGGAGAGCAAAGCTATGTTTGTTGTAGTAGTACCAATCGGCATTTTGAAGATGCCGGTGTCATCACCTCTGGGATAAAATTGGTATTTATGGCGGCGGCCGAAACGGCTTTTGAGGTAATGATACGCAAACCCAAATACATTAAACCACAGGAAATCAGTGAGTTTTCGAGCGGCATCAGCCGACTCTACATCTGCAGTTTGTTCAAGTTGGGCATTTTGGGTACGAAGGTGATTTTCGGCTTCGGAATGACCTACATTGACATACTCTTCTAAATCACGCTTTTGAGTTTTCGGCATCTGACTTTGTTTTGAAGTCAGCTAATTAACTAAAAAAATACCGAAATTACATTTTCAAAATTGTAAACTCTACCCGACGATTTTTTTTGCGGGTTTCTTCAATTTCATTGCTGGCAATCGGTTTGGTAGAGCCCCAACCTTTGATTTGAAGGCGGTTTTCGGAAATACCTCTACTCACTAAATATTTTTTCACTTCTTTTACCCGGTTTTCAGACAGTTCCATGTTAAGATTGAAATCCCCCTGATTGTCCGTGTGGCCTTCAATGAGGACTTCCATTGTGGCGTATTTGAGCATCATGTCAGCGATTCGGTCCATATCGGGCAAGGATTGCGACAACAACTCAAACTTACTTTGGTCAAACATCACGTTGTTGGACGTGATTTTCTTGCCCTCTTTGATGGGAACGAGCAGAATATTGCGTTTTATGTCTCGAAAACGCTTGTCTTTGGATAAATCCACGATTTCGTCCAGCGGAAAAAAGCCATCCTTGATCGCACTCAAACGATATGATTCCTGCACGGGCAAAATGATTTTATATTCCCCCGTTTCGGGATCGTATTCCACTTTAGAAACGTTGGAATTGTCTTTCAACAAATTCGTCACAATTTCAGTAGTTACGGGTTTTTTGGTGTCAGCGTCCAACACACTGCCCGAAATAATCGCAACCGGCTCCGGTTTGATGGCTGAATACACCTTAAAACGGAAAATATCTTCGCCGCCCAATGAATTTTGCATCGAGCTCATGTAAGCGTACTCGCCCGAAGCGGGAATACTCAAGAAGCCATCCCACTGAGGCGTATTCACGGCAGAACCCAAATTTTCGGGCTGACTCCACTTCGTCCATGACTCGTCCAAACGACGTGTCACAAAAATATCTCCACCGCCATAGCCCGCGTGGCCGTACGAAGTAAAATAAAGCGTTTTGTTATCGGTCGCAATAAAAGGAGCACTTTCTACATCAGCTGTATTGAGGATAGCCCCCATGTTTTGAGGCTTACTCCAAGAACCATCGTTTTTCAGGAAACTAACATACAAATCGCGGTCGCCGTTGGTATCCTGACGTTTGACCGACATTACCAACACATTTCCCTTGGGAGAGATCGCAAATTCCGTGTTATTCCGTTTATCAAGGTTATAAATATCTTCAATTTTACATTCAACGGGGTTATTCCAACCTGTTTTGTTACGGGTCGCTTTAGAGAGGCCAAACGTCATCGTTCCGTCGGGACGGTATACATTCATCAGGTACAGCGTTTTTCCGTCGGGTGAAATACTCACGATGGCATTATTGTCGGCGTTATTAATCGGAGTTCCCATGTTCTGCGCTCCGCTCCACCCCTCTCCCTGACGGGTCGCATACCAAACATCCTGATTTTCAGCACCACCGATGTTTTGCTCGTATTTTCCCCGGGTAAAATAAATGGTTTTTCCATCGGGCGAAATGACAGGGGCTACTTCCTGCGCCTTTGTATTGACATTTGCCCCAAGATTTTCCTTTAAGACTTCTTTGGGGGCATCTTTATAGACTCTGATTTTGAGGTCAAACGGTTTGGTAGAAGAGTTTAATCCAATAGCATCAATTTGGTTATAACCCTGCACGCGGGCCGGATTGAGAACTACCTTCACCGAGCTGATTACCATAGTTGAATCCGGCACATTCAATGATAGTACCCGACCGACATCAGAAACGACTGGTATCCCGTTTTCCAACACGGGCACTTCCTTACCCGCTGCATCGTACGCAAATACGTGTGTGATACAGCCTTGGTTAAAGTTTTCAACAATAAGAATTTGGCGCGCTTTTTGTGGGTTTTCAAAACCGACCCGAATCCATTCTTCAACGTTGGAATCTGCATTGTAAGGCGACCATGCACAGGAACTCACGCCAAACGGAGGAATGGTATTGGGATGGCCTAAAGCTTGTATGGCACGAAACTCTTTGCCGTATTCTTCTTTACGAAATTCGGAAGAAAAACCCACTAATTTACTGGCCCACTGTACTTCTTGGGCATGACTCGCGCAGACCGATACTAAAATATACCAAAACCAACCGGTACGTTTGGTCATTAGGAGTGAGGGGTAAAGATTAGGATATACTTTTATTCCCGTAAAAATAAGCAAAAATCATTCCAGAAGAAGCTATTCATTTGTTATTTGTTCTGCGGTATTTGATTTCTGCAAATCTGTCACCGAATTGTGTAATAACAGTCGACGCCTTATTTTCTTCCCACATTTCCAACCAACAACAACCAATCTTCATTGAGTGTAGGAGGTGTAAGTTCACGAACGCCCTTCGGTTTAAAATACCCTCCTATCCAGCGCTTATTCGTGCGAGGACTAATCCACAGAGCCCTGATGTTACTTCCTTTTATTTTTTCAACGTTAATCTTAACCGTGCGACTGGTTGGCAAATAAATAGCTGCCATCCGATAGTTTGGCAATACCGATACGGAGCCATAATCATTGCTTCCATAAGCGCCCCGGCCTTCCACTAAAATTTCATTGGAAGCGTCAGGGCGGAACAAATACCAGGGAAGACCACTGAAAATTTTGTAAAATAACGATACCTGAGCTACTCCTGGCAGCAATAATTTTTCCTGCCAATTAGTACCAAATGCCCAAATTGAACTTCCATAGCAATGACCACCTCCCCCGTTGAGTATCGTCCAATACGCTTGCCGGCGTATCATTTGGTCATTTCCTACATTCTCATCTTCGTATTGAGCTTCTCCCAGAATAAAAACTTTGCGCGGTATTTTTTGAGATTCAGCCATGGCAACTTCATACACTTGCGGCATTTCAGGTGTCCAAACACCCTGTTTTCCACGAAAATATGTATACACCATACTAAAATCCAACCAAGGTTCACTTCCAAATACATCCGTACTTGAATGTGAACTTGCTGCGTGATAGGTAATTAAATGATGCGGGGCCGCCGATTTCAGCCCTTCGGCCATTGCTTTTTGTACGTGTTCTTCCCGAAGCGGGTCACGATCGCCGCCCATAATCCAAACAACATTCGAATATTTTTTGAAACGATTCCCCAAATAAGAACCATAAACACGGCATTTCTCAACTCCATTTTTGTATTGCACATCATACCAATTGCCACGACAGCAACCCAGCCAAGCGGGTACCAGCGCCACTACCATTTGCATCCTTGCCGCTTGTTTGATTACTTCTTCTACGTATTGAAAATATTTGTCATTAGGGGCAGAAAAGTCTTCTTTTGGATAAAAAGGAGCTTCACCATACGCATTGGTTTGATTTGGTTCCGGAGGCAATAATTGCAGAAATACAGTATTAAAATGTTGGGCATTGCGATTGGCAAGATAAACCTTAGCGTCTTCTATTCTTAGCTTTTGCAGTAATGTCCACCCCGCATCTGCATTCAGTAAAAAGGGACGATTGTAATAATCTGTCAGATAGCGGCCATTCTTACTGACTTTTAACGGAAAAATTCCTTGGTGAATGGTAACAACAGCGGTAGGTTTCTTTTTCGGAGTCGATTTCCTTCTTTTTTGAGCAAACAGGGAGGTAATTGCCAGCAATAACAATAAAAATATGCGTAGTAATCGGGGCATAAGCAAGGGTTCAAAGGGGTTAGGAAGAAGCAAAACTAATAAAAAAGCCGCTGTTTGTACAAATCAGCGGCTTTTTGACCTATTTTCCAACTTTCTACCCAAGAAAAAATACTATTTTTACCTGCTTTTATCTATTTATGACCTTCTAAATCTTCCTTCATGAAAGTCAATCGAAGAGAATTTTTGCGAAACACAGGCTTAGCAGCCGCTACTCCTTTATTGCTTAGTGAGTTAGTTGCCTGTACTTCTTCCTCTAAATCCGACGAAAACAAAGCAGATTTTACCGCGACGGCTGCGACCGTCGTTGCGCCATCCATCAACGAATTTGGAATTCAACTCTGGACTGTCAAAGAGGACGTAGCCAAAGATACCAAAGGGACGTTGAAAACTTTGTCAGATTATGGTTACAAATTCATTGAAAGTTTCAGCCACGAAGGCCCCGAAATTTTCTGCGGCATGAAACCTAAAGAGTTCAAAGCGTATTTAGAGTCCATTGGGCTTACTATTTACAGTAGCCACTGCGACCCCATTTACACCTTTGATTTGAAACGCGAAGACGAATTCAAAAAGTTAGTAGACGATGCCGCAAGCATCAGCATGACGCACCTTTTCAATCCTTACATGGGTGATAAAATCAAAACTTTGGATGATGTAAAAAAAGCAACCGAAGGACTGAATCGTTGCGGAGAAATCTGCAAAAAAGCAGGCTTAAAATACGGTTATCACAATCACCACTATGCATTTCAAAAGATAGATGGGAAATATCCCGAAGACATTTTTCTAACGGAAAGCAATCCTGATTTGGTGGATTTTGAAATGGACATTTACTGGTTGACAGCCACGGGTCAAGACCCCATTGCACGGCTCAAAAAATACCCCAATCGATTCCGATACTGTCATGTGAAAGACATTTATCCCGAAGCAAAAGTAAAAGAGATAACGGCAACCGAGAAAATAAACCCGCAGTTTCCTTACAATGCTTCGTGCAATCTGGGAACGGGTCGGATTGATTTTGCTAAAATACTGAAGGTAGCCGCCGACAACGGTGCACAGCATTTTGTGGTAGAACAGGGACGTTTTGATGCAGGGCCACCCATACAAGCTGCCAAAGCGGATGCCGACTACATGAAAAAATTGGCTTTTGCTTAACGAAGTTTCATTACATCAAGGCTTTTCTTACTTCCTCAATAAATCGGGGGACTTTTTCTTTGGGGTCGCCTTTGCCGAGCGTTTCAACGGGGACGTAACCTCGGTATCCTGATTCTTTGATGAGTTTGAAAAGCCTTACCAAATCCGTTTTCACTTCTTTTCCGTCCACAAAAATATTTTCCTTCACCTGCCAATTAACCGCGTACGGAATCGTGCGGGCAATCTGTTCATAAGGGTCTCCGCTGCGATAACTTCCTGTATCCAAAATCAGTCCAAACCACTCCCTGTTCACCATTTTGATGATTTTGATGGCCTCATCAGCGGTTTTTATAAAATCATTATGGTTCTGAATCGCCACGATGACTCCATGTTTTTGGCCATATTCTACGCATTCTTGAATGTCTTTGACCATCCAAGCCGCAATTTGGTCCCACGAAAACTCTTTGGGAATTAGCACGCCCGCAAAAATTCTGATGACGGGTGCCCCCAATTTTGAAGCACATTCAATCCAGTTCTTAATCAATTGAACATCTTCTTTTCGTTTGTTAGCATCTGGGTTGGTGAAATCGTTGCGAACTCCCGTTCCGCTGATAGAAACGCCCAACAAATGCGCCTTCCGCTTGATGTGGTAGATGTATTCGTCGGAAGGAACTTGCGGATAGCCTGGAAAATAATAACCGGTCAAATCCACTCCGTCAAAATTTTGAGCCGCACAAAAATCCAGCAAATCGTCCAAATTCATGGTTTTTGCCATCAATGGATCATTGAAAGAATAAGCATTCAGGCTGGTTTTCAGCTTAGTGTGTTTTGATTTATCTTCTTGGTTGATGGCTCCCACGGAGAAAAGAGCCGGAGTTATCAGTAACGATTTGACAAAATTCCTTCTTGCGGTAGTTTTCATGATGATAAGAGTTTTTTTGAATGGATTATTCTCAAAAAACCTAATCAGCTAAATACTACTGTTGTTTTACATTTCAAACAACAAATTCACGTCCGTTTGCAGGAAATCTTGCCATGGAATGCCGCTATTGCCGACCAATAGCACTTTGTCGTGGCGGACTTTTTTCTCAAAGGCTTGTACGCCTTTGGCGCTTTGACTTCTACCGCTTTTTACTTCCAGACCGATTACTTTATTGAATTTTTTCAACACAAAATCCACTTCGTCGTTGCCTTCTCGCCAGTAAAACACCTCCGTGCGTTGGAGGCGTTGCGCCCTGATTAAATGTACGCCAATGGCTGTTTCGACGTATCTTCCCCACACATCGGGCTGTCGCAGGACTTCTTCAAAACGATTCGACTGATACACCGACGCAAAAGCTGAGTTTTGGACTTGCCATTTAGGAATGGACATCCGCTGACGGGCCACGTCGGGGGCGTATTTTTCGAGGCCGACCAACAAGCCTGCTGAGTCTAACAATTCGAGGTAATGCGACAGCGTGGTGGTGTTGCCCACGTCTTGGAGTTGCCCCAAGAGCTTGGTCATGGACAAAATTTGCCCCGAATACCCGCAACCCAACTCAAACAATTGGCGCAGCAGCGAGGGTTTGTCCACCCGACTCATCATCAAAATATCTTTGGAAAGCGTGGTTTCTATCAAGCTGTGCAGCACGTACTCTCGCCAGCGTTCTTCGTCCTGAATCAGCGAAGCAGCCCCGGGATAGCCCCCAAAATAGATAAATTGCTCCACCGACACATCAAAAGCCGCCTGCATTTCGGCAAAAGACCAGTGCGTGAGTTGTATCACCTCAAAGCGCCCCGCCAACGATTCACTCAGACCACGTTGCAAGAGTAAGCGTGCCGAACCCAACAAAATCACTTTGATGTTGCGCCCGTTGAGGCTGTCGGCATCCCATTCTTTTTTGATGACCTCCGCCCAGTTATCTATTTTCTGGATTTCGTCAATAATTAACACGCATTCCGCTACACCTGAGTTGAGCAATTGAAAGCGAGCCGTTTGCCATTGTTGACTTATCCAAACGCTATTGGCCGAGGGCACAGCATCGGCAGCCACAAACACCACGGGTACGGTAAGCGTACTGACCAACTGCCGCACCAAGGTAGTTTTGCCCACTTGCCGAGGCCCCATAATCACCTGCATAAACTGCCGTGGGGCGGCCATTCTTTTTTGCAGAATAGATAGCTCTGATTTGACAAACATAGGTTTTACTCAATAGATTGAGTAAAATTACTAAATATATTGAGTAAAATTAAAATTAAGGCAAAAAAGAGTTTGGACAGGCGTAATTAGTAGTAGATTGGGAAGGATCAATGAATGAAGTTAGCTTGACCTTATCGTGTTGGAAACACGCAATTTATTGTGAACCTCAGCCTCTTTTTAGATGAGCTATAAGTGGCTTATGGAAACACGAGGCCACGGTGATTCTTATAGACCACGGTTTAGGGATTGTATTCAGCCATCAAACCTATTAATTCATCATTTGCAACTGGAACATAAGAATCTTTACCACCTGTACTTTTGGTACCATCAAAATTACCTTTATCTAGATATTTTGTTTTACCATCAGCTATCATAGTAGCAACTTCATTATTATAAAATATCACTTTTTCAATTTCACTCGCGCCATTTTGCCTTGCCTCTCTGTCACCTTGAAATTTACTTTTTGCCCTTTCTATTTCAACACCCAAACCGCCATCATGGTCAAATAAAAAATAATTAGGGTTGTTTCTATTTTCTCTTTGTATTTGCTTAATCTCATCTTCTTCATTTCCTGTCAACCCACCACCACTTAAAATTCTTTCAAAATGCTCTTTAAACATTCTCTTTGCATCTGGCGCCTTTTTAAGATTTTCTGCTAACGTTGCATATAATTCAACGATATCTTTTCTAACCTCAACGGAATCTAATTCAGTATCAAAAGTATTTTCTAAAGCCTTGTAAATTTTTTCACAATTGCCATCACAATCTTTGAATGGGTGTACGAATGTATGCAGGATTGCTTCCTAAGCGGCCATTCTGACCAATTGAATTACCTCATCCCATTGATTACTAAGGTTTTTTGTTCTCAGATTTAAAACTTGCTGTGCTCCA
>NZ_JAIXST010000183.1 GCF_027484545.1 Runella sp.
TGGTTTTGAGCAGCCATAGCTGATTCAAGTTGCAGTATGTATTCTTTATCTGTCAATGGGCAATGCTAAACGTTTTTTTCCATTTTAACTAATTTGACTCAGAACCTGAGTCGTAACCTTTATTTTTCAGTTTGGTAACAGAATTGTTTGCTTATGGTTGGATAGTAGAACGCTGGGAAACGGGAATAAGCCTGCATGACTCCGAGAATGGGCTCAAAGCCCTGATTAAAGTAGAAAAATATACCCGGAAGATTACGTTAAAAATAGGGGGAAAGATGCCTCAATCTTTACTGTCTATTGTTCGAGCTATTGTTAAGAAGTTAGTAAAAGAACTCTCTGAGGTAGTATGGGAAGAAATGGAAGAGATGATTCCCGTACCCAATAAAATAGATACTTACATATCTTATCGTACTATTTTGAAGCGATTGGCCAAATCAGAAGGAACAGTACAAGATGCCGATGGCGATGATTATCGCATTTCAGATTTACTGCAAACCATAGAAACAACTCAAGAAACGAATAAAAACATGGCAGACATTAAAATTGACATCAAAAACGAAAATAATAACACGAACACCAATACCAACACCATCAATCTTCAAGGCGCTCCCATTGATGACTTGAGAGATTTGTTGGTTGAATTGGAAGATGCTGTGGGAGACAATAGAGCATGGCAAGATAATTTCATGAAGGCATTGAAAGACTTGCAAGCCTTAGAAAATGCTCAGACCTTGCCTCAACAAAAAGAATCAGCATCAAGGCTGAAACTGTTTTTCAAGAAAGCGAAAGATGTGAAAGATTGGACAGCTATCACTCTGTTGCCTGCTGAAATCGCTACCAAAGGGGCTAAAATGCTTGAAATGGGAAAAGCCCTGTTGGAACAGTTTCACATGAACTTTTAGTTTCGGGGAAATGCCCCGAACAGAATCTGTCACTATGGTCGGTGTCTGCACCGTACCACTTCGCTGGGGTTGATGAATAAGATGGCAGTTGCGGCCACCTGCCAAGGATAAAGTAGCCGACTTTCGGAATATTTGTTGATTGAATCGTGTAGTGTGAAATGATTAAAAAATAGATCCTCCCCAATACCAATCGCGAAAATCGGCAGCGGTGGCAGTTCGGCCTATGAGCCATCTATGCTCCAAGCTCAAATCATCTGCACGATAGTTAAGGGTTTTTAAATCACTGTAAGATGGGGTTTCTTTTACTTCTACAGCCGTATTTTGATTTAAAATAAAGTCAATTTCCTGCCCTGATTTTTTTTGAAAATAAGCGACTTCCCCCAGATTTTTGAGTTGTTGGGCAATGGCATTTTCAAACACTTGCCCACTGCTCACTTGTGCCAAAAGGTGTAATAAGCCCGTATCTGCCAAATATAGTTTGGTTTGTGATGATATTTCTTTGTCTTTGTTTTTTGTAAAGGCGGGAATACGATAAATGAAATAGGTGTATTCCAGCAACTCTAAGTAATCAGCAAGTTTGTGGCGGTTTATTCCTGAAATACTGCTCAGTTTGCTGATATCAAGCCGACTTCCCACGCGTGAGGCAAGTAATTGTATGAGTTTATATAGCTCATTACTGGCTTTAAAATCAGATAATAGTTTGATGTCTAACTCTATATAGGCATTGATTATGTCTTTGAGGTAAGCAATTTTGTCTTCCTGCGTCTCTGCCATAACTACTTCGGGAAACCCGCCAAATTGCAGAAATGTTTCGTAAGATTGTTTGAATTTGAGATAGATAAATGGCTGATACATTTGTAATTTGAATGAAGAAACAGCGAAAGAATCATATCCTTGAAATGCTAAGAATTCATCAAAAGCAAGAGGATATAATTCAAAAATTCGTTTTCGACCGGCCAGACTTTCTGTAAAATGGTTTTTTATATAATAAGAACTTGAACCCGAAAGAAGAAATTTGATTCCATAGGTATCGTAGAGATATTTTACAACACTCGTAGAGGCAGGTACCAGTTGTATCTCATCCAATGCAAGAACACAGGGAATGTTTAAATGCAAGCCTAAAGCTTGTAAGCCGCTTTCGATAGCCGAATAACTATTTTCGGAAAACAATACCCGATTCTCAATTTTTTCAAAATCAAGGTATAGCTTATTTGAATGCGAAACCGTATCCAGTAAATACTTAAGGGCTGTCGTTTTTCCTACTCTTCTTAGACCTGTTATAACAGTTGCCTGTGGCTTAGTCAAATGCTCTTTAAGTGCTGCAAATAAATGACGCTCGTACATATAGTTTAACTATTTGTACAAAATTAATACAAATAGTTAAACTATATGTATTAATTGACTTATTGGATGCTGATTAGGCTTGATAGCAGTGTAGTATGATTAGTGAAGTCGGAAAGAAATAATGCACTATTTATGGTTAATTAGTTTTATATAAACAATTTTGTCGAGCAAAAGACTTTATGCCAAAAATAGACCACGATACCAAAGAAAAAATACTGGCGGCAGCTGAAAAAGTATTTCACAGCAACGGATTCAAAGGAACACGCACGACCTTGATTGCGGAAGAAGCCGGCATTAGCCGAACGATGCTGCATTACTATTTCAACTCCAAAGAAGCTCTGTTTCAGGAAGTGTTGAAGAATACGGTAAGCACGGTGCTGAGTCATACTAAAAAGCGACTTGGAGAGTCATTGGAGTTGCACGAAGTGATTGAAAACATCATTGATATTGTGGCTGATATGTGCGAAGAAAAGCCCGGATTGCCGAGTTTTGTCGTCAATATACTAAATGAATCGCCGCAGATGGCTCTTTTTTTTGCGACTACGCAAAATGATAATGTTCCGGCTGAATTGGATAAAGTTCTGGGTGAAGCAAAAAAGAAGGGGGAAGTAGACGCAGACATCACAGGCGAAGAGTTGATACTCCATATTTACGGCATGTGCGTGATTCCTTACTTGGGGTTGACGTACATCAAAGTGAAAGAAAAGCGCGACGACGAAGCTATGAAAACGTTTTTGAGAGAACGAAAAGAAAAAATCAAAGCCTTTGTGTTGAAAGGTATTCGCCCTTAAAAGCAAAAGAACAGGGCCAAATTCGGGGCCCTATTCTTTTGCTTTATTATGAACAATTTTGTCAAACAGTTTTGTGGATGCGCATTGAGCTACTGTCAAACTTATTTTCAGAATTTCCTAAACAACCATAAACCATTCTAAAAATGCAGGAGTTAAAAGTAAAAGGAAGCGTCATTACTAAAAATGACAAAGGGTTTAATGAAGCTATCATGGCCACATTATTCAACAAAGTGGATCCGCGCAAACGCCCGTTTCTCATGGTCAAGCCTCAGAATACAGAGGATATTATTGAAACCATTCGCTACGCCAAATCAACGGAGAAAACCATCAGTATCTGTTCGGGAGGACACAGTTGGTCGGCCAATCACTTGCGAGAGGGAAGTATTTTGATCAATATGTCGGGTTTCAACACCTACGAAATCAACAAAGAGGCAATGACGGCTAAAGTAGGGCCGGGAGTGATAGGAAGTAAATGGCTGAACGAGCTTTTCCGGCAAGACTTATTCTTTCCGGCGAGCCATTGCAAGGGTGTATGCTTAGGGGGTTATCTGTTGCAGGGCGGTTTCGGATGGAACAGCCGCAAATTGGGACTGGCTTGCGAAAACGTGATTGGGATAGATGTCGTCACAGCCGACGGAGCGTATATCCATGCGAGTGAGACCGAAAACAGTGATTTGTTTTGGGCAGCCCGAGGAGCAGGGAGCGGCTTTTTCGGCGTCGTGGTCTGCTTTCATCTGAAATTGTTCAAACGACCCGAGTACTGCGGTTCCATTACGCACGTCTATGATATAAAATATTTAGAGGAAGTGTACCGATGGGCGTATGAAGTAGGTCCATCAGTGCCCAAAGCGGTTGAGTTTCAGTTATTAATGAGCAGGAGCGTGTTGAAATTTTTTGGGATGGGTATTGAAGTCGCAGCCCCTATTTTTGCGGATTCAAAAGAGGAATTGGAGGAGGCTAAAGCCTTCATGCACAACAGCCCCATCAAGAAAAAAGCGTTTGTTCGTACTCCCTTCGTGCCGACCGGTATGGAAGCAATGCATCGTTTTGTAATGGGGCATTTTCCCGAGAATCAGTACTGGGGGGTTGACAACATGTGGACTTCGGCTACCATCGATGAACTGTTACCTTATTTGCAGGGAATGGCGAAAAATCTGCCTCCTGCCCCTTCGCACATGCTATGGCTTAACTGGCATCCCGGTGTACGGAAGCAGGATATGGCTTTTTCGTTGGAAGACAAAATTTATATCTCGTTGTTTAGTAGCTGGACATCTCATGCTGATAGGCGCAAATACGAAAAATGGGCGACGGATTGGATGAAATGGACATCCCATTTATCGTCGGGGATTCAATTGGCGGATGAAAATTTGCACAACCGAACTGCTTCTTTTTTAGCCAATGACCATTTGAAAAAGCTGGATGAGATTCGCACAATAAGAGATTCTGACCAGCTTTTTAATGCGTGGCACAGCAGACCACAGGTGTAGAAAAATAAAATCATTCTGACTTGAAAGTTTTTCTTTATTGGGTAAAATAGAGGTAATTGCTATATTTAATGTCAAAATTAGTGTGGTTTATTTTGACAATTATCTCTATTACCTACTTTTTACACATTTATGCCCATTCGTGCCATTCATTTTGCATTTTTATTAGTGAGCCTCTTTTGCACTGCCGGTTTGGGCCAAAATGTGGATATACCCAAGCCGCGATACATAGTCACTGGGAGAGTGCTGCATTACCCCGAAAACACGCCGTTTGCGGGGGTGAGCATCATTGCCCGCGGTCCTGAACGAATTGCTACCATTACCAAAGCCGATGGAGCTTTTCGATTGGAGCTCGTCCGAGGCAAATACACGCTGGTAGCGCGACTGTTGGGCTATTTTACGGAAGAAACGTCCATCATTGTTCCAGACGATAATACGGCTGAATTCTTGTTACGTGAAAATGCATTGTTGCTTCAGGAAGTTCAAATCAATGAGACCACTGCCGAGAAAAACGTTTCTAAAGTAGAAATCGGGGTTACGAAGCTGAATATCAAAAGCATCAAAAAAATCCCTGCCGTGTTGGGCGAGGTGGACGTAATGCGGAGCCTGCAACTCTTGCCGGGGGTTTCGAGCGTGGGCGAAGGAGCGACTGGTATTAACGTTCGCGGAGGGGGGATTGACCAAAATCTGATTTTGATTGACGATGCGCCTGTGTATAACTCATCGCATTTGATGGGGCTTTTCTCGGTTTTTAATCCCGATGCTCTCAAAGACGTTACGTTTTATCGGGGCGGTATTCCTGCGCAGTTTGGTGGGCGGGTATCGTCGGTGATAGACGTTAAAATCAAAGAACCTAACCTCGAAAAATGGACGATGCAGGGCGGTATTGGTCTGGTAGCGAGTCGTTTACTGTTTGACGGTCCGATTGTTAAAAACAAAATAGCGCTTTTGGTAGCCGCTCGCGCCTCTTTTTCTGATTATCTCTTTCGATTTGCCAAAGGGGCTTTTTTCAAGGGAACAAGGGCCAATTTTTACGATATTACAAGCAAACTCGCCATCAAACCTTCGACCAAAGACCAGATTTACCTGACTTTTTACCAAGGAAAAGATGTGTTCAAAATAGCGGGAGATTCGCTGGCCCGTACCGAAGTGAACGCTACTTCGTCCGTGTTTGACTGGCAAACCCGAAATCTGACGGCCCGTTGGAACCACGCTTTTTCGGAAAAACTATTTGCCAACCTCATTGCGGTGTACAGCAGCTACACGCCCACCATTACCAATCCCGACTCGGCCAACGCCTTTGAACTAAAATCGGGTTTGGTCTATAAAAACATCAAGTTGGACTTAGGCTACGTAGCCGGTAAGCACAAAATTGACGCGGGATTGAGCGGTATTCGCTACGACATTCAGCCGGGCGATTTGCAACCTACCTTGGCCTCTTCCAACATCAATCCGCTCAAACTCCAAAGTGAGCAAGGACTTGAAGCGGCAGCCTATTGGAACCACGAAATTGAAGTCAGTAAAGGTTTAAGCGTTATGTACGGCTTGCGTTATTCGTGGTTTGCCGCACTGGGACCTTATCGGGTTAATCAATACGAAACCAACAGCCCGCGCGACCCAACCACTATTTCGGGAGGTACTGATTACGTAACGGGTAAATTTATCCAATCGTACAACGGTTTTGAACCGCGTTTGGTGGCAAGGTTAAATCTTACGCCTACCACTTCGTTGAAGTTTAGTTTCAACCGAATGTACCAATACCTGCAATTGATTTCCAATACAACCGCCGCGCTCCCTACCGACCGTTGGAAAATCAGCGATGCTTTTTTGAAACCTCAAATCGGCGACCAAATTTCACTCGGCATCTTTAAAAACTGGCAAAAAGACACCTACGAAACTTCCTTGGAACTGTACTACAAACGCCTCACCAACGTAGCTGACTACCGAAACGGCACCAACCTCACCCTGCTCGAAGCCCCCGAAACGGCCATTTTGCAAGGGTCGGGGCGGTCTTACGGAGCGGAATTATTGGCTCGCAAAAACTCAGGGTTTCTGACGGGTTGGATTAGCTACACCTTTGCCCAAACCGAATACCTCGTTAATAGCCCTTATCCCGAAGATAAATACCGCAACGGCGTTTATTTTCCTGCCAATTTTAACAAACCCCACACCATCAACGTGGTGCTTAATTACCGCATTAGCCGCCGTACGAGTTGGTCGATGAATTGGGTGTATAGTACCGGGCGTCCCATTACGTATCCGTTGGACAAGTATTTTGTGGGGAATATTTACGTGCCCAACTATACCGTTCGCAATCAGGCCACTATCCCCGATTATCATCGTTTAGACATTGGACTTACCGTTGACCCAATTCCTGCGGCGAAGCGAAAATGGCAGAGCGGTTGGGCGTTTTCGATCTATAATTTGTATGCTCGCCAAAATGCCTATTCCATCTTTTTCAGAACTAAAAACGATAACGTTCTTCAGTTTTACAACAAAGTAAACGCGTATAAACTGTCTATTTTTGGTACGCTTATTCCCTCCATTACCTACAACTTTACTTATTAAGCGATATGTTTTCCGTTATTCGTTATCTGTTTTATCCGTTATCTTTTATTCGTTATCGGTTAACCGTTAGGAGACTTTCCCAACGCCGAAGTTGGATATCTGCTGCTTTGTCGGCGCTCTTCATTACGCTTTTGATGGGGCAATGCGTCACAAAATTTGACCCGAAAATTACTGAAAATACGCCGAAATTAGTGGTAGATGGCCTCATCACTGACCAACCCGGCCCGTATCAGATTCGGCTTCAGTACAGTTATCCTTATACTAATCAAACGTCAGTCAGAACCATCGGCGGGGCAACCGTCGAACTCAGCGACGATAAAGGCACGAAAGAAACCCTCATAGACCGCGGATACGGACTGTACGAGACGGCTGCCAACGGCATTCGGGGAACGGTAGGAAGAAGATACAGTATTTCCATCAAAACTCCCGATGGGAAAAAGTATCTGTCACAGCCCGAACTCCTCAAACCGGTGGCTGAATTTGGAACGGTTTATACTGAATATCAGCAAACCACTACGCCCGGTCTGCGCGGTCAGTTCAATGTTTTTGTTGATGTCAAAGACCCCGCAACTCCCAATGATTTTTACCGTTGGAAATGGACGCATTACGAAAAATTGACGTATTGTTACTATTTGTTTACCACTCTTCCAGGGGGCATTATTCGTGAACGCAGTGAATGTTGCGAGTCGTGTTGGAAAGTGGAAGCGTGTAATGGGTGCATTATTCTGGCCAATGACCGGCTTACCAACGGCAAGACCATTACCGGGGTTCCGCTCGGAAAAATTCCCTATGACGATGTTTCGGGCTATTTTATTCTGTTTGAACAATATTCTCTGACGGCAGAAGCCTATCAATTTTGGAAAGCCGTTGACAGTCAAATCAATAACTCAGGAGGGATTTTTGACTTGCCGCCCGCTACCGTCAACGGCAATTTAGCCTGTACCAGTCATCCCGAAGACCAAGTTTTGGGGTATTTTGGTGCCTCTTCTATCGTGTATAAGCCCATACGCATTCCCAGAAATAATGTAACTGCTCCCCCGCTCCAATTGTATGATGCCCCTTGGACCGACGTAAACAAATGCGTCAAATGTCAGGAAAGCCCTTTTCGAACGGCTAAACAACCGAGGGGTTGGTAAGTTTTGTTTGAAAGTAATTTGCTAACTTGCCGTTAAAACTTCAACTCTTCAATTTTTCATGAAAACACTCAAAAACAGCATTTTGGTGCTAATGATTGCCCTCACGGCGTGCAAAACTACGCCTGAGCAAACCAAGGTGTTGACGCAGGCCGACTATCCTGCGCCACCCGTAGCAGTTAAAAAAACTCAGGTATTCAACAACCACGGCTACACGCGTACGGATGATTATTTTTGGCTCAAAGACAAAACCAATCCTGAAACAATTGCTTATTTGAAGGCCGAAAATGCCTATTCGGATACCGTCATGGCGGCCACGAAAGACCTTCAAAAAACACTTTTTGAGGAAATGAAAGGCCGTATCAAAGAGGAAGACCAATCGGTGCCGTCGTACGATAATGGTTATTACTACTATTCTCGGGATGAAAAAGGAAAACAATACAGCATTCAATGCCGCAAAAAAGGGAGTTTAGAGGCCACCGAAGAAATCATTTTTGATGAAAATAAATTAGCTGAAGGAAAAAACGCCTTCATTATGGGCGGCTATGACGTAAGCGATGACAATACCATCGCGGCGTATGTGAGCAACACCACGGGCTCATACGCTGAATTTGAACTCAAATTCAAAGACTTACGCACGGGCAAAGACCTGCCTGATGCCATTGCCCGCATGGGGGGCAGCATGGCATGGGCGGCTGACAACAAAACGGTGTTTTACGGGGTTCCTAATCAAGCTCTGCGTTCTCACAAAATTTTTAAGCATGTGTTGGGTAGTACGGGAAAAGATGAATTGGTGTATGAAGAAAAAGACGAATTGTTCAATTGCTACGTAGGCCTTAGTAAAACCAAAAAAGTGATTGCTATTGGCTCATCCAGTTTTACAAGTTCCGAAACGCGAATGATTCCGGCCGACCAACCCAATGCCAAGTTTGTCGTTTTTTTGCCACGCCAAAAAGATGTAGAATACAGCGTAAAAGACCATCCTAATGGATTTTATCTAACGTGGAAAGATGTGAATAATAAGAACCAAAAGGTGTATCAACTCCCTAAAACAGGGTATCAGGACCGCGCCACTTGGAAGGAAATCGTGGCCCACGACCCTAAAGCCAAGATAGAAGGCATTGATGTTTTTGAAAAATACATGGTCATTACCAAACGTATCAACGGTTTGCTCGTCATGAACGTCCGTGAATTGGCCACGGGTACTACCAAAGCGATTAACTTTCCCGAGCCAGTCTATACCGCTTATCCGAATGGCACTCCTGATTTTAACTCCACCAAGTTTCGCTATTCGTATACCTCGCTCAACCGCCCCACTACGACCTACGATTATGACATGATAACGAACCAAAGCGCCAAGCTTAAGGAACGGGAAGTGCCAAGCGGTTTTAATCCAGACGAATATGAAGTAAAACGCCTTTGGGCAACGGCTAAAGATGGTGTAAAAGTGCCCATGGCAATTGTGTACAAAAAAGGCATGAATTTAAACGGTACCAATCCATGTTTGCTGTATTCATACGGTTCGTATGGGTATTCGTCCGATGCAGGTTTTAATGCCAACGTGTTTAGCTTGGTCAATCGGGGATTTGTCTATGCCATTGCGCAGATACGCGGCGGCTCTGATTTGGGTGAACAGTGGTACGACGACGGCAAACTCCAAAAGAAAATGAACACCTTCACCGACTTTATCGCCTGTGCCGAGCATTTGATCAACGAAAAATACACGTCTTCCTCCACATTGGCCATCAACGGAGGCAGTGCGGGCGGTTTACTCATGGGCGCCGTTACTAACCTTCGCCCCGACTTGTTCAAGGTCGTGGTGGCCGAAGTGCCTTTTGTGGATGTCATCAATACAATGCTGGATTCTACTTTGCCGCTTACCACGCAGGAGTACGAGCAATGGGGAAATCCGAATGTAAAGGCTGATTATGATTATATTATGACGTATTCGCCGTACGATAATCTCAAAAAAACAAACTATCCCAACATTCTGGCTACGGGCGGTTTGAACGACTCTCAAGTAGGTTTTCATGAACCAGCCAAGTGGGTAGCCAAGATTCGCACGTTAAAGACTGACCAAAACATCACCCTATTAAAAATCAACATGGACTCCGGACACGGCGGTGCCACGGGACGGTTTGATTACCTGAAATACGAAGCGTTTAATTATGCCTTTATTTTGAGCCGAATGGGGATGGGGAAATAGCCGGTTAGCTGCGTAGCTTTGTCAAAGTTCAGAACTTTGACAAAGCTTTTTTTGCCGTTGTTAGTGTTTTTCCACCAGCAACCTTTTAACGCCCTAATTTCCAGTCATCCGTCCGAAATGGGATGGCCGGTAATCCTTCTTTGTTGAATAAATTGGGAACGGGCGTATCCCGAAAGGCAAAACGCACGCCTACGGGTTGCGGTACTTTGTCGGATGTGACTTCGACGGCGTTGTTTTTCACAATTCGGGCCTGTGCTTTGTAAAAGATACGGTCGGCGCCTGCTACTTCAAACTCCGTCAGCGGGCCTCCTTTGGCGGCCAAACCACTTTCTGCATAATCAAACGTCACAATGGCTTTGTTGCCTTCTATTTGCAGAGCTTTATACTGCGGACTTTTGTAATGGCCGATTTTCTGACCGTAACTTTCTGCCAATGCCCAGCCAGCCAAACGGTTGCCCACTTCTTTTTTGTAGGCTGGGTGAATGTTGTTGAGGTCATCCACCAAATCGGTGATGACTGCCATCCCTGATTTGGGAATGTCCATGGCGCGGGTTTGCATTTCGCGCACGGCAGGTGCTTTGAAATCGGTGGTATCGCGGTAATTGAAAGGAGCGATTTGAACGTAGTAAAAAGGAAAGTCTTTTTGCCACGCGCTCCGCCACGTATCCACCATCATGTGCATGAGTTGGTAATAGGCAGCAGGATAATGGCGGTTGGACTCGCCCTGATACCACAACGCCCCTGCAATGGCGAACGACGTAAGCGGTGCCACCATGCCGTTGTAAATATAGCCCGCCTCTTTGGGCCATCCTTTGCTCGGAATCATGGTTTCAGCAGAGGTACGGGTATTGGGAAACAAATTGACCAAGTGTTCGGGAATCCAGGATTCGATGTAGGAACCACCCCACGCCACATCAATCAGGCCAATAGGTACGTTGAGCGATTGATTGAGTTTTTTGCCGAAAAAATATCCTACCGCACTGAACCGCTTCAGCGTTACAGAATCGCAGAGAGCCCACGTGCCTTTGGCATCGGTTTGGGGTGTTTCGGCGGTGAGTTTGGGCATTTTGAAGAAACGAATGTTGGCATTGTAAGCCGTAGGTAATTCCGCTTGAGCGTCTTTTACGCCGTGACTTGCGCTCCATTCCATGTTGGATTGCCCTGCACACAGCCACACTTCACCGATTTGGACATTTTCCAACACAATTTTATTTCTCCCCTGAATGGTTAAGGTATACGGCCCGCCGCCTGCTTTTGGGGTAGGAATGCTCAGTTTCCAAACGGCATTTTCGTTGGTCACCACATTAACCGTTCCGCTCTGCCAACTTCCATAAACCGTTACTTTTTCACCCGGCTGCGCCCATCCCCACACCGTGACGTTGGATTGTTGCTGCAAGACCATATTGCTGCTGAAAATAGCCGGCAAATACACATCGGCAACGGCGAAAAGAGGGGAGAGAAGGAAAAGAAGGAAGATTTTTTTCATTTTAAATAAGGGTTACTTGGGAAATCGTAATAGATAAAGCCCTCTTTTTTAAGATTTTGAACAATCGTATCATCGGGCTTTATTTTAAAAATAACGGCGCACAGCACCTGAGAGGGCATTAAACCCAGGCCAGTTAATATATTGTGAAAAAACATTTTGCGCTTTATTTTCTTGTAGACGGAGGAGGAGTTATCGGTCGTTTGTTCACTGAGTTCTTTATGTATTTTCAGAGAATAATAATTGTTATTAATTCCCTTAAATGCCACTGCGGGAAGGTTAATTCCCAATGCTAACTTTTCAATTTCTCTTTCCGATAATTTAAATACGTAATTCCCTACCACTTCAAAAGAATACCTATTCTTCCAGTACTTTTGTAAAATACCGGGGTTTATTCTATCTACTATATTTCGTAATCCGAGCATGAGCGGCATTCTGGATATAGGGTCGTGGGGTTCAATTAATATGACCCCGTTTTTGGCCACTCTTACCATTTCATAGACCGCCATGTAAGGGCGCGGAAAATGATGATAGGCTTCTTTGCAAAAAACATAATCAAAGCTATTGTCTTCAAAAGTCATTTTCTCCGCATTTTGAACGGAGCAATCACCGATGAGTTTCCTGGCTTTGAGTAAAGGCAAAAAAGTGCCTGCAATATCAGTAGCTGTTACCTGGCACCCTTGGTCCTGAAAGTAAGCTGCGTCAAACCCATAGCCATCACCCACCGTAAGCAGCGAGGTATTTGCCTTTATCAATGGCGCCGCAAGTTGAAACAGGCGCTCATGAAGCCAATAGGCAACTGTATGGCGTTTTTTGGCTGACAACCATTTCTCAATTATTTCATTTCTTTCCTCGGCTTCCGGATATTGTTTTTCAAACCATCCTCCGTGGGATTGATGACTTACATTTTCAAAATTCATTTTTATATTTTTTTGCCGGACAAAAGTATGATTTTTCTTGTAAGCCTTGATTTAAGGCAGCGTTTTAAAAGTTGCTGCGCGGGCTGCCCGCAGAAACTTAGTGTATTTAATGTTCGGGTTCCCCCAAGTTGTTCCTTGTCTTCCGTAGGGAGACTGCGAACGCAAAATAGATAAAGTGTTTGTAACACGGTAAGTGCAAAGCCAGCTTCTTTCCATACCGCTAACCAAGCGGTTTTAGACTTCTTCGGTGATAACAAAAGCGGGTGATTTACTCCGCCATCTGCCGTTTAAAAAACGCCCAGGCTTCCAAATACACATCAATATCGCGAGGGGTGTTATGTTCACCGTTTAGCACTTTCAATAATGTCACTTCGGGTTTGCCGGGCTTTTTGTACGTATAGCGTTCAGTGGTACGTCCGTCGGTGGGGTCGGTGTCGGGGAGGGCTTCCATTTTGGGTGCGCCTTCGTAACCTGCCAATTCGGACCAATACTTAAACGTTCGGTCGGTGGAGCGAACAAGTCCCAAACTGATGCCGTTTGTTTTTACTTCGCCACCTGCGTAGGGGTTGGTAAGGTCGGCTGTTCCGTTTACGATCATGACTGGAATTGCCATTCGTTTTTCTGCGCAATCCATGTTGTTGGTATCGGGTAAGTTGGCAATGAGGGCGGTGATGGCTCGGAGTTTTTCGGGCATGGTTAGGGCCAATTTATAGGCCATGTGTCCACCGCCAGAGGTACCTACGGCAAAGACTTTCTTGGGGTCAATCGTGTACTTTTGCTCAAAGTAGCCAATCATCTGCCCAAAAAAGGCATTTTCGTTGATGTTTTCCAGATTGGCTGCCGATTGCGCCGTTTTCCTGCACTCGTTCCAGTAGTTCTTATAACCGTCGGGATACACCATCAGAATGTTTTCCACGGGGGCAATGGCCTCAAGCTTCTGAGCACCAGCACGCATTTTGCGTCCGTTGCCTCCCGAACCGTGCAACACAAACAGCAGAGATGCTTGTGATTTGTTAGGCTTCAGAAAATGAAAAGTCCGGTAATGCCCTTCAATCAGAACCGAATCGCTCACCAATTGGCCTTGGGCACTAAAAGCAGTAATTACCGCTATGAATACAAGCAAAATGTTACGCATATAGAGAAAATGAGGGGTTTTACATGAATAGATAATATTGGCAATTTTGTCGTGCCGACGTAGGAGGTACTTATGGCCATGATATTGCTCCTACGTCGACACGAAAAAATAGTTACATCAGGCTCATTATGAAGTTACTTGCACTTTGGAAATTCAACCTCACCCTACCCTCACGGTACGCCGTCGCGGCCTTTCTGGAGAGGGTCTTAAATCCCCTTCTCCTGCAAGGAGAAGGGTTAGGGATGAGGTTAAACTTTGCAAGTAAAATCATAAAGAACTCAATATTTTATCTACTTTACCTTCACAATCACCGTAGGTTCAAAAGGATACATTCCGAATTTTTCGCCATAAATCGCCAAACCGCCGTTGCCTTCTACCGCCAAACGAAGTACTAATTCGCCCGTTTGAATGGCTTTTTGTAGGGCCTCGGCGGGCACGTTCACTTCTACGCGATACCCATAACTGCCGGCTTCGCGGAGCTTTTTGTCTTGCGGTTGATAATGCCACGACAATACGCCACGGTGGTCAGCAGGGTCGTCGGGCAGATTGAGTTTTCCTGCCGCGATACCGTTGAAACTGATAGCTACGTCACTGGGGAATTTGTACTCATCGGTCATGGGATAAGCGTTCGGATTGCGGCTGTTGTCGGCGGTGCCGCCCCCCAACATGTAGTCGCCGTCAATTTTGGCGGCGTTGTCGCGGTCTTTGCCAAACAACTGCTTGGCCGAGGCTTCCATGATAAACGATGCTCCGCCAACGTTGTCGGTTTTGAGGTCGGTAGGCCATTTGATTTTGTATTCAAAATAACCCGCGCCTGCTCCGTTTACCTTTAGGCCATCCAGAACGTTCCACTGTTTTTGTGACCATTTGGCATCGCTAAAATTCTTGGGGGCAATGGTCAGCAGCCGAAGTTTTTGCCCGCCACCCGTCACCATTTCGTTCGCTTGCGGTTTTTCGACGATATACGTATTGAAGTTGCGGCTCAAGATATTGCCTTTGGCATCTTCAAGCACCAACGACAACACCGCTACTGATTTTTCAGTAGGCATAATCACGTAAATGGGTGCTAACGCCTGCTGCATCCAGGGTTTGTAGGCAATTTTTTGGGTAAAACTGTGCCATTTTTTTTCCTGACCAAAGGCATCCCAACCGTTGAGCTCAACTTTAAGGGTTAGTTCATTGCCCAAATCTGTACGGCCTGTCATCGAAGAAATCGTGAGCGGGACTTGTACTACTTCGGTAGCACGAACGCTTTTAGAAATATCTTGGCCCGTGGTAACGTAAATATCGGCGTGTAAATCTTTGAGTGTCATGCCCTGAACAAAGGCTTCTAAGCCCGTAAATTTCTGGGTACGGTCAAATTTAAAGTAGCCGTTCCATTCGTTGATGACGTCGTGGTGTTCGGTATAAAGCCAACCTGCCACCAACGGGTATTTGCGGAATGCGTTGACCGAACGGTGATAATCCCAAGTCCAGTCCACATCGCCTGCGCTTCCGTCGTAGCCCCATACGTTGCCAAACTCCGAATTGATATTGGGTTGTTTGCCAGCGGCATAGCCTTTTTCAAAATTAAAAGTAGACCCTTCAAAAGTCTTGGAAGTTAGGTTTTTGAGGTAATCTTCCCAACCATAACCAGGTAAATACTCGTGCCAAGAATTGATGTCGGTTTCGGTATGGCCTGCACCGCAGCAGATGGAATTGTCTTCTACCAAGCGGGTAGGGTCGAGGGCTTTGGCCTTGCGATACATACTTGCTACCCACTGTTGGGTTTCGGGCAAATATTTGTTCACTTTTTTACCATTATCTTCTACTTTGGTCCGCAATCCCCACGTTTCATTGAAAATAATCCAAGAGAAAATGGCCGGGTGATTGAAATCACGTTTAATGAGTTGCGGTAATACACGTTCCGATTCAGCACGCGCTTCGGCGTTGGGTTGCCCCCAGAAATTAGGCAAGTCAGACATCACCAAAAGCCCGAGTCTATCCGCCCAATACAGCTTGCGCGGTACGTCAATTTTGATGTGGGTCCGGATGCCGTTCAGTCCAATATCTTTGGCCAACTTAATTTCATTTTTCATGAATTCATCCGTCGGAAACGTATAAAAACCGTCGGGATGATACGATTGGTCGAGCGTCAACTGAAGGTAAATCGGTTGGTTGTTAAGCGCAACGTAGGGGTAGTTGGTCTCTGGCAGATTCACTACCGAGATTTTACGCATTCCGAAGTAGGTATTAACCCCATCAGCCCCCCTCAATCCCCCCATTTGGGGGGAAGCTTTACTCCGCCTCTCTACTTGGAGAGGGGGTTGGGGGCGGTCCGCCGATGCGGTGAGGTTTGCCTCCACTTCATACAAAAACGGATTCTCCAACGTCCACAGCTTAAAATTGGGCATATCTGCCTCAAACGTCAATTGAGTTTGTCCTTTGGCGATGGTTTGGGTAGGAACATTACCGGGACGCAGACCTGCAATGTTCAGTTTAAGTTCCAAGTCCTGTGAAGCAGGTTGGGGCAACGTAGCCGTCACTTTTACCTTACTGTTGTCAATGTCTGGTGAAAAATGCAGCGTTTCTAAGTAATCTTTAGCGCGAGCTTCCAAGTAAATGGTTTGCCATATACCACGGGCATTGCCGTAGCCCTGTTTACCGTACAGTGCATAATCGCGCCGTTTGTCGTCTACGCGAATGACCAATTTCTGCATAGCCCCGGCTTTTAAGCCGAGGGAAGAGAGTTCAAATTCAAAGGGAACGTAGCCGCCTTCAAAACTGCCCAATTCTTTGCCGTCCAACCAGACGGTAGTTTTGTAATCACTTGCGCCAATGACCACAAACACGCGTTGACCTTTCCATTCTTTGGGAACGGTTACGGTGCGTTGGTACCAGGCAATGTCGGCCTCATCTTTCACACCCGACAGCTTTGAGCCCCACGGGAAGGGCACTTTGATGGTCAAAGGAAATTTTTGAGTGCCTTTGGCCCAGCCTTTTTTTAAGCCTACATCTTCTTTGTCAAACTGAAATGACCAATCCCCGTTGAGATTGAGCCAATTGGAGCGTTGCCAATCGGGACGAGGGTGTTCGGGTAGAGGGATGTCTGTTTGGGCAAAAATTGATAAAGTAAGAATGAAAAATGGAATCGTTAAGTAGAAACGCATAGTGGGAAAGTTTTTGTTGTCAAAGCAAAAAATAACAAGAACTTACTAACCTATCAAATTAATTTGGCGAAGTTCAGGTAAGACTGTTTCTTTACTTTTACAAAAATTCAGAACAATTATGAGCAAAAAGAAAAAGAAGAGTACGGCTGTTGTACAGCCTTCACTTAGTCCCAAAAGTTATCTTATACAGGGTAACGCCCGTAAACTTCCAATCCACGAATGTTGGATAAATCCCGACTACCAAGATACGGGATTAGCCTCTATTGTGGTATCACGCATTCACGCCGGAGGTACCATTTACTTGGGGCTCTTTTTTAGTAGATATTTTTTGTCTTGGATTGAAACAAACAGCTTATCAATTTAACGTGACGGAAGCAAAATATGAAGAAAAAGTGGAACACCTGTTTTCAATGCAAAATAATGAACCTGTTGCGTATGTGTTGGTACATAACATCATTTACGGGGCTATTGGGTACGCTGAAGATTTAGGTTTTAAACCTTGGGACAAAGATTGGCAAATCACGCAGTACATTTTAGAAGAAGACGACGAACGGGTAGAATTAATAGAGTTGGAATTTGGGGACAATGGCAGGCCAAAGTTGACGCCTGGGCCTTACGACAACGTGAGAGCCATCAGAGCCCAATTGGAAAAAACAGTGGGAGAAGGTAATTATGATTATATAGGGCCATTGGACGGTTTGTTTGATGACGATGACTGGGAGGATGATGAAGAGTGGGAAGACGATGATGAAGAAGAGTTTGATGACTATGAAGAAGTAAAATAACCAAAGAAATCGAATGAAAAAAAATTTAAAATGGACGGGCATTGCCATAGTGGGGCTTGTTTTCGTTTATTTGGCGGGCCCCCGTTCCGACAAAGCTATGTTTAACCCCACTCTCCCGACGATTACTTCGGATGTGGTTCAACTGGAAAAGGACATCCAAACTTCCGAAGCCAAATACGGCCTGAAACCCGATAATGAAGCCCGAATCATTTGGGCAGATACGGCTAAAAAACAAAAGACGAAATACAGCATTGTTTATATCCACGGTTTTGGAGCAACGTGGGCTGAGGGGGATCCCATTCATAAACAATTGGCGAAAAAATACGGCTGCAATCTGTATTTGGCTCGCCTCTACGATGCGGGCGTAAAAGACCCGAATGCGTTTGAAAAATTGACCCCCGAAAATTTTATGGAAAGTGCCAAGTACGCATTGGCCGTTGGTGAAGCCTTGGGCGATAGTGTTATCTTAATCGGGTGCTCGGCAGGAGCACTTTTGAGTACTTATTTAGCATCAGAACATCCCGAAATCAAAGCCCTGATGCTGTATTCTCCCTGTTTTAAAGTCAATGGACTGTCATTGGCCACAGGGCCTTGGGGCGAGCAACTTTTATATCAAATTGGCGGAACTCACCGTGATATTACGCAATATTCTCCCGACCGCGCTAATTATTGGCTGACGCGTTACCATACCAACGGGGTATTAACGCTTCAAAAAACCATGGATGCCATCGTACAGCCGGCGGTTTTTGCCAAAATAAAAATGCCTGTTTTTATGGCTTATTATTACAAGGATGAAGAAAACCAGGACAAAGTGGTATCGGTTGAAGAAATGCTGAAGGCTTTTGATGAACTTGGTACGCCTGCTTCTTTAAAAAGAAAAGTGGCGCTTCCCAATACGGGTGATCACGTCATTGCTTCGCATTTTACCTCCAAAGATTTAGAAGGAGTGTTTCGCGAATCGGATAGTTTTTTGAAAGAGGTACTTGGTAAACACTGATAGTATGAGCGGAGAGGCTCGCACTATCATAATTGGTAAGCAAATGCTGTTAGGCATGTCAGAATGTACCATTTTAGGGTCAAAAAGTTATCAAGCGGTCAAAAAAACTGCCTTTTTGGTATTGATTAATGCCCTAAAAACACGCATCTTTGTTAAATTCCCCTCGCTGCTTACCAACCTATTAAAAGATGAAGTTTACCCTGCCCACACTCTTGTTTTTTTTAGGTATCTATTGTTGCCGGGCTCAACCCTCAAAATTGGTTTATTGGGACCCTAAACAATTGACGGAAATCGGCGGAGATGCCGGGTACTTTGTGGATAGCACCAACGAACTTTCGTATTTGGAGGTTGCCCAAATTCCCGATACAAAGTTTTTGAAAATCCCCGACAAAATTATCAACCTCGGTTTTTCACCTTCACGTATATGGTTCAAGTTTGATATACAAAATCGAACCGATGAAGTTATCTACGCCCTGTTTTTAGCGCAGGATATTGATTATATTGATGCCTATGTGGTAAGTGAGGACACTACCTATTTTATGGAAACCGGTGCTTTGCGCCCTTTTGAACGTCGTTATTTTTCTCTCAACAGTGTAGTATTGAACTTAAGTGTAGTATTGAACTTAGGAAAACACCCGAAATACCTGTATGTCGGCCTGAAAGATATGAATGGGTTGGTCTCCCAAATTGAATTGGGCACCATCAGGCCGCTCATGAACTGAGTATATCGGGAAACGTTGATCAATGCGTTTGTAATGGGGGTTATGTTGTTGATTATCCTGTTTAGCTTTTTTATGTATTTTACCTTAAAAGAGCGAACGTATTTACTTTACGCCCTGCACGTAGTTTTTTCTACCCTTACTTTTCTGAGTTTTGAAGGGTATTTGTTCGATTTTCTTTGGCGTGAAATGCCTTACATGAACAACGGAATCAATGCGAGCCTGATTCGATTATGCGCGCTTCTGACGAGTATTGGGTTTTCAGTTTCTTTTTTGAATATCAAAAATGTATTACCTCAGTTGCATCGTCTGTTTCAGGGATTGGGAGCGTTGGCAGTGCTTGTTGTATTTGCAAAATTAATTGGGATTCAAAAAGCCGAAATGGTTTTTAATATCGTTGTTTTAATTACGTTCTTGTTCTATCTGATTGTCGGATTTTGGCTGTATCGGCGCGGTTTTCGTCCTGCCCGTTTTTATCTTTTGGGGTGGGGTTTTTACATTTTAGAAATACTGCTCATCGTTTTGACCTTATTTAATATCCTTTCTTTTGACCATATCATTACTTACTACGGCTATCATATCGGGATTTTATTTCAGTCAACGCTGTTGACGTTTGCGCTCATTGATCGTATCAATATGTTGCGTGTAGAAAGCAAAGAAGCACAGGAATTAGCAATGCAACGCCTTACAGAAAATGAACGACTCATAGCCGAACAGAATCAGGTATTGGAAAAGAAACTGGAACAACAGCCTACTGCCGCCGGAGAAGATTTACAACGATTTCTGAAACTGATGCGGGATGAGCGGGAGAAAGTAAAGAAAATTCCGATTGCTACTTTGGAAGGGGTTTTGCTTTTTCCGGTGTCCGACATTGTTCGCGTTGAAGCCATGGGCAGCTATGCCAATGTCTATTTTTTCAATCGGCAAAAGATGGTGGCTTCTCGGTCGTTGGCAGATTTTGAGCAGCAATTGAAAGAGTACGATAATTTCTTCAAAGTTCATAAATCACACATCATCAACCTCAATTTTGTGACCAAATACGTACGGGGCGAAGGAGGAGTTGTTTTTATGGAAGATGGCAGCGAAGTAGATGTGGCTCGCCGCGTTAAGCCTGATTTTCTACGAGCAATGGGGCTCGAAAGCTAATCCTTCTGTTTTTCTGTTCCTTATTATGCGTCAGCCGTACTTGTAAATGAGGTTGAAGCTGCCGTAGATAAACTCATCCTCGCCGTAGGTAAGTTTTGGGTTGCTTAGTGGATAGTAGCCGTAGTAGTTTTACATCGAATTAGAAGTCGGAATAAGTGATGAGGTCATTAGAAGGCATCTCACTGCTCGCAAAACTTTTAATCCTTTTGTAATTATTGAGCTACATAAATCATAAAACCATGAACTTAGAACCGGAAATATCCTCTCTACAAATTCTTGTCAAAAGCCTGTTGATAAGGGAATCCCACTTAGAACTGGAAAATTCTAATTTGAGGAAGAGAAATACGTTGCTTCGCCAAGAGAATAGCGAACTCAGATCTCAATTAGAGGAAAATTTTTCAAGTTCTCATCAACCGCTGCCAAACGATGATTTGGCGAAAGGTCAGTCATCCCTGAAACAACAGATTATTTTATTACTGTACAGTCAGGCAGCGTTGGTGAAACACTTTACATTTTCAATATCCTTGATTTTGTTGTAAAATTTCATGTACAAATTTGTCCTATAGGTACCTTTTTATACAAAACCTTTTTATGAAAACCTCATTTTTATACATCTGCCTTTTATTGGTTTCTTTTTCGGCTTTTGCCCAACCCTCCCAAACAGTTCGGGGGAAAATAGTGGACAAAGAATCCAAATTTCCGTTGATAGGAGTAACGGCACTATTACTCAACAATGCAGCCCAACCCGTAGGAACGGTAACCGACTTGGAAGGCAATTTTCGCTTGTCGCAAGTAGCCGTCGGGCGACAAACCTTGCGTTTTACGTTGGTAGGTTACAAAGAAATCTTACTCAACAACATAGTGGTGGAAGCGGGACGCGAAACCGTACTGAATCTCGAAATGGAAGAGTCGGTAACGGAGCTCAATACGGTGGTGGTAAAAGTAAAACGCAACGGGGAAGCCGCCAACGAAATGGCGTTAGTAAGTGCCCGGCAGTTTTCGGTCGAAGAAACGGGGAGATACGCCGGAAGCAGGGGAGAACCTGCCAGAATGGCGTCCAATTTTGCGGGTGTTCAGGGTGCGGATGATTCCCGTAACGACATTGTGATTCGCGGAAATTCTCCTTCAGGAGTGCTTTGGCGATTGGAAGGAGTAAACATTCCCAATCCCAACCACTTTGCCATTTCGGGTACGTCGGGTGGTCCGGTCGGGATTATTAACAATAAGTACTTAGCCAATTCCGATTTTTTTACGGGTGCTTTTCCTGCGGAATTTGGTAACACAACGGCCGGCGTTTTTGACTTGAAACTCCGCAATGGCAACGATGAAAAACACCAGCTTTCGGCGCAGTTTGGCTTTTTGGGAACGGAATTTTTGGCCGAAGGGCCCTTGTCCAAAAAAAGCAAAGCTTCGTATTTGGTGACCGGGCGTTATGCGAACCTATGGCTGTTTAAAAAAGCGGGAATTGACATTGGTACTCAAGCAACGCCTACTTACGCCGACGGTTTTGCGCGGTTTAATTTTCCTTTGAAAAAGGGGGGAACGTTGCCATTTGGGGAGTGGGCGGAGCCAGCACGATTGATATTTTGATCAGCGAACAGGAAGCCTCCGAGCGTAATATTTTTGGTCAAAACGACCGCAATCAATATTTCTCTTCCAACATGGCCACCGGAGGGATTACGTTGAATAAACCACTCAATAAAAGTACATTCTTCAAAGCCACGGTCGCTGTTTCAACCAATAGTCAGGATGCCAATCACGACTTTTTATTTTTGCGTAAAAATGCCCAAGGCGACCCGCTTATTGAGAGCAAACGTTTTGTGATTGATTCCATTCGCCCGTTGTTAGATTATAAATTCACCGAAAATAAGTATTCAGTGGCAACCTATATCAATAAAAAGTGGGGCGTAAAAAGCACATTGAAGGCAGGAATAAACCTTGATTTGTATAGTTTTACAGCGTTTGATGAAGCACGCGTATTCGATGTAACTACCAAACGTTGGACGCCTTGGAATACACGCTGGAATGCCAATAATGAAAACTATGCAGTCTTGCAGCCTTATATTCAATTTAAGCATTATTTGACCGAAAATCTTTTATTCAACGTCGGTTTAAGCAGTTTGTATAGCTCCATTAATTCCAACAGTTATTCGCCGATTGAACCTCGGGCAGGGTTGGCGTTGGAATTGCCTAATCGTCAAAAACTCACTTTTGCCACGGGATTGCACAGCCAGGGGCTACCTTCGTATCTGTATTTTTATCACCCTAATTTGAAAAATCTGAATACGGTTCCGTATCCTGTCAAAAATGTAGGTTTTACCAAAAGTTGGCATTTTGTGGCTGGATACAGCAAGATGTTGGCTGATAATTTGCGTTTGTTGGTGGAAGCGTACTATCAAAACCTATACAATATTCCCGTAGAAGTACAGAAATCGTCGTTTTCGTTGGTAAACTCGGGAGCTGGTTTTTCACGGATATTTCCCAATCTCCTCCAAAACGGCGGCATTGGTCGCAATTATGGTGCGGAAGTAACGTTGGAGAAGTTTTTCAGCAACAGTTATTATTTCTTAGTCACAGCCTCGGTGTTTGATGCTAAATACCAAGGTTCAGACAAAATTTGGCGCAATTCGGATTTCAATGGTAAGTACGCCTTCAATGCGCTGTTTTCCAAAGAATTTACTTTCAACAAACGCAAAAGCCTGAACATTGGCGCGAAGTTTACAGCAACCGGTGGACGTTGGTATGGCCCTGTGGATGCCGCACAATCCCTTCAGGCACAGGATATTATTTATGCCGATGCTACCCGCAATTCACTGCAATTCAATCCTTACAAACGCTTTGACCTCAAAACCGAATATAAAATCAACAGGAATCGCCTAACGCACACCATTGCGGTGGATATTGTGAATGTATTGGGAACCAAGAATCAGTTGAGTTTGAGTTATATACCACAGGCACCGTATTTTAAGCAGGAGTATCAACTCGGATTTTTGCCTGTGTTCTTTTATCGGATAGATTTTTAGGGGAACTGCCGGCGTGAAGTTCAAGCTTCGCGCCGGCGACATTTCCTATTTTGAATCACTTTCATTATCAGCGACCAATCCTTCGCGCTCGGCTTGCGCTTTGTAGTCGTGTAACTGAACAGGTTTGGATTTTTTCTGCATCCTGATGTTGAGTACTTCCACCAATAAGGAGAAGGCGATGGCAAAATACAGATAGCCTTTAGGTACTGAACCTACGTGTGATCCGAAAAAGGAAACGTTGGCTAAATGAGCACCTTCGGCAATCAACATAAATCCGATGGCAATCAAAAAGGCCAGACCAAGCATCTGCACGGAAGGGTGACGGTTGACAAAGTCGCCGACCGGTCCTGAAAATGCCATCATGATAAGTACGGAGAGTACTACGGAAACAATCATAACCGGAACGTTATTGGTAAGACCAATAGCCGTCAAAATGGAGTCAACGGAGAAAACAACGTTGATAAGAGCAATTTGCAGTACAACGTTGGTCAATTTTGTAGCCGCATTTCCTTTGGGACGTTGAACTTCGTCATCTTCCCCTTCCAATTTATGGTGGATTTCGGATGTACTTTTGTACAACAGAAAAATGCCCCCCACTACTAAAATAATGCTTTGTCCAGAGAAAGCGGCTTGAAACCAGCCAAGATCAATATGACTGAACGGTTTTGATAATGAGATGATAAAAGAAATGCCAAACAACAGGGTTACTCGAAAAGTCATCGCCAACAGCAAGCCGATATTTCGGGCTTTGGGTTGTTCTTTGCGGGAGAGTTTGTTAGCTGCAATCGAAATAAAAATAATGTTGTCGATGCCCAAAACGATTTCTAAAAACGTCAGGGTTAATAAACTGATAATTGATTCGGCGGTAAAAAGTGAATCCATTGTGGGGATAGTTAGGTGAATGCGAAAGATGAATTGATTTAGATTATTCGTTTAAATTACAAAATTGGGCTGTTTTTCGATGTGAATAGAATAATTTTACACGAAATTACCAAACACTCCATGGAAGGTTTAAAAATAGAGTCGAAACTTCCCAACGTAGGTACCACGATTTTTACGGTGATGTCTGCTTTGGCTACTGAGTACAAAGCTATCAATCTGTCACAGGGGTTCCCCGATTTTCAGATGCCCGAAGAACTCGTGCGTCTCACCTGCAACGCCTTGCAGCAGGGCTTCAATCAATATTCTCCCATGGCAGGATGGATGCCGTTGCGGGAAAGTATCGCCGCAAAAATTCATGATTTGTACGGTGTCAATGTAAATCCTGATACCGAAATAACCATCACTCCTGGAGGTACTTATGGAATTTATACTGCGTTTACAACCGTGTTACGGGCCAGCGATGAAGTGATTGTTTTTGAACCTGCCTACGATAGCTATATTCCTAATATTGAAGTGAACGGGGGAATAGCCGTGCGCATTCCGCTGGAGTTTCCTACCTACCGCATTAATTGGGACGAAGTGCGCGCGCGTATCACGCCTCGTACGCGCATGATTGCGCTCAATTCTCCGCATAATCCTACAGGAAGTATTTTGCGGGACGATGACATTGAGCAATTACGCCAAATTGTTCAGGAATACGATTTGCTCATTATGTCGGATGAAGTGTACGAACATTTGATTTATGACGGAGAGCCGCATCGAAGTATTTTGCGCTATCCAGACTTGCGGGAGCGAGCCTTTGTGAATTTTTCGTTTGGGAAAGTATATCATTGTACGGGCTGGAAAATGGGCTATTGCATTGCACCTCCCGCTTTTATGGCAGAATTCCGTAAAGTACACCAATTCAACTGTTTCAGTTGTTTTACGCCCGCACAAGTTGCCTTGGCCGAATTTCTGAAAGACCGGGAAGCGTATCGGGGTATCTCCAATTTTTACCAACAAAAGCGCGATTACTTTGCCAAATTGATGCAGCAGACGCGCTTTAAGCCGCTGCCCAGCTATGGAAGTTATTTTCAACTGTATTATTTTGATCACTTGTCTGATTTATCCGACAAGGATTTTTCGATATGGCTTACCAAAGAACACAGCGTAGCGTGTATTCCGGTCTCGGCCTTTTATCAGGAAGCGACTGACAACGGAGTGGTACGGTTTTGTTTTGCCAAAAAAGAAGAAACACTCGAAAGAGCGGTGGAGCGATTGGTGAAGGTGTGATGTTTTCCGTTAAAGCTTCAATTTGTGTATATTTGTTTACTGAAAACGCCCTGAAATATGAATCATCTCATAACCATACATCCTGATATTCAAAGCGGTGCACCGGTGTTTTATAATACCCGTGTTCCCGTAAAAAATTTGTTCGATTATCTCAAGGGAGGCCATACGGTTGATGAATTTATAGAAGATTTTCCTTCAGTCAAACGGGAACAGGCACTTGGAGTACAGAAAAGCTCAACAGAAATAAATTACAGCATTTTTGTCGATTAGGGAACACAATGAAATGTCTACTACTTATCCTTTTTTGCGTTGTTTCTTTTTTCGTCTCTGGACAGACAAAAGAATATTTCGTTTTAGTAAAAAAGGCAGACTCGCTTTACAAGCTTAAAGATTATGCAAGGTCTGCATTGACTTACACTTTAGCATTTAAGGCCAATAATTGGAAGGGCTTGTCAGATGATAGATATAATGCTGCTTGTTCATGGGCTTTAAATAATAATCCTGATAGTTCATTTTTTCATTTATATAGGATAGCTACAAAGGCTGATTATTCTGACTATCAACATATTATCAGTGATAAAAATTTGCTTTCTCTACATGAGGATAAGCGTTGGTTGCCGTTGTTGGAATTGATAAAAGCCAATAAAGAAAAGGAAGAAGTCAACTATAATAAACCATTAATTCAAGAATTAGATAGTATTTTTGATAGTGACCAAAAATATCGAAAAATGATTCAGGGCGTTGAAAAACAATTTGGGTTCGATTCAAAGCAGATGGACTCACTATGGCGAATCATACATGCGAAGGATTCTATAAATTTGATAAAAGTCACAGGTATTTTGGATAAATATGGCTGGCTTGGACCTGATATAATAGGGTGGCGGGGAGGAACTACTTTGTTTTTAGTGATTCAACATTCCGATTTAAAAATTCAGGAAAAGTATTTGCCCGTAATGAGGGAGGCTGTTAAAGCGGGAAAAATGAATTCGGGAAGTTTAGCTTTACTTGAAGACCGAGTAGCTCTTAGACAGGGGAAGAAACAAATTTACGGCAGTCAAATAGAAAAGAATGCAAAAGGAGATTGGGTAGTTTCGCCCATAGAGGAAGAAATAAATGTAAATGAACGTCGAAAATCGGTTGGCCTTGAGCCGTTGGAAGACTATGTGAAAAAGTGGAATATAGACTATAAATTACCTAAAAAATAAGAGCTATAGTCGTATATTACCTTATAACTCTCCTAACTCCTACAAAACGCTTTTTGTAATAATCTGCGTGAAGAAAATCATAGCGTACACCGCCTTTCCAGGCAGAGTGAATGAATTTGACGTAATTATTTTTTACGTCGAGAATTAGACCAACATGTCCAACGCGTTGACTGCCTGCGTTGTGGCCTTTGAAGAATATCAAATCACCTTCTTTGGCTTCACCGAGGGCAATTTCGATGCCGTGAGAAATCTGTGCCGCGCTCGAATGGGGTAACAGCATTCCAAATTGTGAAAAACAGTAACGGACAAAGCCCGAGCAATCAAACCCTTTTCTGGAAGTGCCACCTGAACGATAGCGAAGTGATAAGTGCTTTTTAGCAAAAGTAAGAAGCTCAGTAGACATGGAAGCCTTTTGAATCGTGTCCTTTTTTAGGGATTGAGCGGATATACTTTGACTCAATCCTGCCAGTAAAAGCAGCGCAAATACTATTTTCTTCATAAGTTAGGAGGAACGGTATTGTAATGAAATAAATCAATTACAGTATCAAATAAAAGTAGAAAATTTGGCAATAAATTGACATTAAAATGAATTAATGCCAATTTTTATATGCCTAATTAGTTTTTTTAACTTATTGAAAATAAGTAATTAATCCTGAAAATTTGGTTTATTTAAGAATATTATCGTAATATTGCGATAGAAAATAGTTGTAAGTTATGGGGCTTTCAAAAACCGAAGTATTTAGTGATAACGATAATCGAATCGCTGATTTGGCCAAAGCTTTTGCGCACCCGGCGCGGGTAGCTATTCTGCGGTTGTTGGCACAAAAAAAAGCATGCATTTGTGGTGATTTAGTGGATGAATTGCCGCTTTCGCAGGCTACAGTGTCGCAGCATTTAAAAGAACTCAAACGGATTGGTATTGTTAAAGGAAGTATTGAACCGCCGCGCGTTTGCTATTGTATCAACGAAGAAGTATGGGAAGAAGCTGAACAGGCTTTTGATGGGCTGTTTGCCGTTTTGTTGAAAGCAAGTTGCTGTTAAATTTTTTTGGTATAAATCATCGTAATATTACAATTAAAAATGTGCTATACAGCTTCAACGAAAGAACTGCCTAATTTTTGGCGAAACACGGGACCAACGTCGCTGACTACGTGCGTAAACGCGTTCGTGACGAAGAGATCTCAAAGGACCTAACCCATGATGTCTTTGTGAAAATCTACACGTTTTGCCAAAAACACGATTTTTCGTGCGAAAAGGCAGGAGTTAGCAATTTGCGCTCCTGGATTTTTCAGATTGCACAAAATACAATTGTGGATTATGCACGCCGCGAACAAAGGTTTGAACGTTCTGAAAATTTACCTGAAACAGCCTCAGTCGCTGAAACTAATGTGTATTCACAAGCCCAACAATATATTGAACCCTTGTTGTCGTTGATGCCAATGGCGTATGCAGAACCGCTTCGTTTGGCTGATTTGGAACTTTTGCCACAGCAGGAGATTGCGAACCGGTTGAATTTGAGTTTGTCAGGTACAAAATCGCGCATTCAGCGAGGCAGAGAAAAATTGCGAACATTGTTCGAAGAATGTACCTACGTAGAATTGGACCCTCGGGGACACCTTATTTCGATGGAAGCGAAGCCTTCTTGTCAAACCCTCAAAAAAAATTCTGAAAATGATGCGTCTTTTTCAAGTTGCGGTCGTCTTGACGGAGAATTTTATCAAAATAAAACTTCCCATGAACAATCAACAACTTGCTATTCTACTTGTCTTTAGTGTGACAAGTCTGTCGGCGCAAAATTTCAAACCTCGCCCTTTAGTCCCAATTTCGGGACATTACAAAACATTGGCTCAGACAGACGCTCAGCCGCAATCTAACTCTGCCATTGACCGCCGTCATTTTCCGTTGGATAGCTTACCCGACAGCTATGCTAAACGCTTGAAAATGACACCTGAATACCTGACTTTACCGCCAAGTGTTTTTGAAATTGGCGAATTTCCTGCCAACAGCTCAGCTCAAACGCGGACAGAATTGGATTTCCTGCTCAAACTTCAGGCCGAAGCCCGCACGCCTGAAAAATTGGACGAATCGCTCTCTTTTGCCAATGTATATTACAATAACGACACTAAACCGGGCGATGCAGATTATGAAGTGATGCAAAAGAACCTGTTTCATATCGGGCGGCAAATAAACGGTTTTAATGCACAGCAATTACCGCTTACGGCTGTTATGATGCGACGAGTTTGGAAAGATGCATCTTATTACTTCTGGGCCTTGAAGTTTAAATACAATCGTGCTCGTCCGTATCAACTTGACTATCAACTGAAAAATGTGACAGACCCGTTTTTTCAGGCGTATCCAAGCGGACATTCGTCAAGTTCGTACGTTGCGGCTTACATTTTTCAAGAGTTATTACCCGAAAAAACTGAGCTTTTTGTGAAAAATGCGTACGATATGGCTTATTCAAGAGAACTATTGGGGGTGCATTTTCCGAGTGATTCAGAAGCGGGTCGAAAATTTGCCCGTCAGTTTGTGAATGAATTGCTTAAAAATAAAGAGTTCCAAGCTGATTTAATGGCGGCAAAAAAAGAAGTAGAACGTCTTAAAACACAACAAGTAAGTAAATAATTAACGTATTTTTATACCATGAACACAGATCAAACACTCAAAGAAATTGTCCGTGAAAAATACACGGAAGTAGCGACGCAGTCGAAGACCCAAAACGCAGCCTCCTGCTGCGGTTGCGGCCCGACTTGCAGTACCGATGAAGATTTTATCGGCATTATGGCCGAAGATTATACTAAGCTCAGCGGTTACGTGGCCGACGCTGATTTAGGATTGGGCTGTGGTTTGCCTACTCAATTTGCCCAAATTAAAAAAGGAGATACCGTCATTGATTTAGGAAGCGGAGCCGGCAACGACGCCTTTGTAGCTCGTGCCGAAACGGGCGCAGAAGGCAAAGTAATTGGTATTGATTTTACCGAAGCCATGCTCACCAAAGCCCGTGCCAATACTGAAAAATTGGGATTCAATAACGTTGAATTTAGGTTTGGAGATATTGAGCAAATGCCGGTAAATGATAACGTTGCCAATGTAGTGGTAAGCAATTGTGTCCTTAATTTAGTGCCTAATAAAGCCAACTTATTCAAAGAAATTCACCGTGTTTTAAAACCCAACGGCCATTTTAGTATTTCTGATATTGTATTGGTAGGTGAGTTGCCTGAAAACCTTCGTCACGCTGCTGAAATGTACGCTGGTTGTGTATCAGGAGCGATTCAAAAAGAAACCTATCTTGGATTGATTGAACAAACGGGATTTGTGAACAGTACTTTGCAAAAAGACCGCGAAATTTTCCTTCCCGACTCCATTTTGAGTACGTTCTTGTCAACGGCTGAAATTGCTGCCTTTAGAAACAGTGGAACCGGGATTTACAGCATTACTGTTTTCGCTGAAAAACCTGCCACCTCTGAGGCGTTGACCGAGCTCGAAATACGTACTGCAAAACCATCTGATTTTTCGGCAGTGGTGGGATTATTGAAAGAAGTCGGACTTCCGACCGAAGACCTCAATCCTGCTCTCCCTCATTTCCTGTTGGCTTTTGCTAATGAAAAATTGGTGGGTTCAGCGGGAGTGGAGATAAACGGAACGTATGGATTGTTGCGTTCTGTGGCCGTTTCTGAAGGATTCAGGAAGTACAAAATTGCCCGTCGTTTGGTGAATGATTTAACCAAACAAGTACGATTGGAAGGCGTAAAAGAACTGTATTTGATTACGACGACGGCCGATTCGTATTTTGAAAAACAGGGCTATGAGCGCATAAGCAGAGATAATGTGCCTGCTGAAATTGCTCAATTACAGCAATTTAGCAGCATTTGTCCGAGTTCGGCGGTGGTAATGAAAAAGGCGATTGAAAAGCCTAAAATTAAGCTGTCTGATTTGGAAGCGGTATCGTCTTGCTGCACACCCAATTCGGGGTGCTGTTAGAATAAGTTTTAATTAACTTTTCAAAAATCCCGCGAAATTATTGTTTCGCAGGATTTTTTGAATTCGGATTTCTCAAATATACACCTCTTTATAAATCGCGTATTGTCCCTGTTTGAAGGTACTTAGCTTGAATAAAGGCTTTTTGCCAACAGTAAAACGAGTTACTTTATCCTTCAGAGTTTTTGCTTTTTCATCTTCCATCGCTTTTCCTTGGATCAATTCTGCCGCTCCGGTGCTGAGGTTGAAATCGTACTTTTCAAATGAACCGTCGTGAGTAGAACTGCTTGTGTAAGTAGCCCCAATCAGATACCAATCGTTGTTCTGAAAGCGCCAGCGGTAATCGTATCCCCAACGATCGGAACTGCCCGCATAAAATTGGATTAGTAGCGTTCCGCGTTCAATGGTCATTCCAGCCCATGGGTCGCCAAAGATTCCACCTTCGTTAGAAAGCAAAATAGATTCATTCGACTGTACCGACAACTGATAACTTCCGTCAGTCTGTCGCAGAGCCACAAACAAAATCCGTGGCGGTACCTCCATTTCAGGCTCTTTGAGGTTTTTTACGGGTTTGTCAGTTTCAATAACTGTGGCGAGGTCGGGCAAATTATCCTTGTTCAAATCGCCTTCCGCCTTTTCCAGAATGTGCCATCCTTTGGGCACAAATGCTTCGAGTTTGGCTCCTTTTTGCGGTAAAACAGGATATTTGTAAGTCGGAGAAAATAAATACAGCGAAAGTAAAGCAGTGATGATATACATAGGGAACGTAAAAAGTTGATTTGTTTCTGCCAAAAATAAACAGGATTATAGTTTTTTTCATCATGTTATCAATAGTTTGCAATGATTTAAGCGGCGATAGTGCCGAAAATATATAGCTCTTTGACTTTTGGATTATTTTTATGCGTGTTAGGGTCAATAGCAAACACGTCAAAAAATCTATCAAGCAA
>NZ_JAIXST010000021.1 GCF_027484545.1 Runella sp.
TCGATAAACCTTTTCCATTTGGCGAGTTCAATGCTGAACATATTCGTCAAAAAGGGACGGGTTATCATGCCATACTATTTGATCCAAGCCATATTCGTAAAAGTGGCAAACACACCTTCGGAAAAGGTTATTTTTGCGGGGCCGCCCGTGCGGTCAGGCTGTGATAATGACACCAAAGCTGGATTGGAAATAGGTGGTATTGCCCTAGGCGATGTAATCAACCACACTGCCTTTCATTACGAGGCCATTCAAACACCTAATCAAGAAAAACTTAAAGAACAAAACACCAATTTACTGCAACACTATGCCCATTTATTGATAGAGCGAAAAGACGAGTTAGCCGCTTTTTCGTCGCTTTTGGCGGTTGATTGTTATTTCTCCAAACGTTCATTCGTTGATAATATCCTTGAAAAAACAGACTTTAATATCATTTCTCGACTTAGAGATGATGCCGTTCTTTACTATTTATATACTGGTCAAGCCACAGGCAAGAGAGGTCGCCCGCAGCTCTATGATGGGAAAATAAATGTAAGGAATCCTGCTCTTAATCATCTGAATATTGCTTACCAAGACAACCAAATCAGAATCTTTTCGGGGATAGTTTACGTCAAATCATTACAACGAAAAGTCAAGATTGCTATCGTTCACTATTTTGATGCTAATAAGACGCAAGCCAAGGCTGTCAAAACCTATTTTTGTACCGATAGCAATCTCTCCGCTTGGCATATCGTAAAAATTTACAAGCTAAGATTTCAAATAGAGTTCCTGTATCGAGACGCTAATCAATTCACAGGCTTAGAACAATGTCAGGCACGTACTGAGCAAAAACTTCATTTTCACCGCGCGGGCGGCCCCGTTTAACATGGCCTTAACCACAGTTTCTATTGCCAAGTCGGCTCACTATTTGAATCTGCCCATTGAACAAAGAGAGGCATTCTCAATGTCTGATGTGAAGACCATTTATCACAACAAATTATTACTGGATAGATTTTTTGACGTGTTTGGTATTGACCATGACAAGCATAAAAATAATCCCAAAGTCAAAGAACTATATCATTTCGGCACTATTGCCGCTTAAAGCATTACAAACTATTGATTATTGTTTCACCACCTTAAAAACACGCCACGTACCGTCTTCCTTTTGCAGTTTTAAAAAATAAATACCTGGATTAAGATTGAGAAGTCTCAGATTCAATGAAAGAAGCAAATCTGTTTTGAAAATTACCCGTTCACTGAGAGGGATTGTTTGCCCGGTGAGTGTTACCAATTGAATTTGAGGATAGACAGTAGCGGCAGGAAGTTTAACATTTAAAAAATCTCCCACGGGATTGGGATAAACCGCCCAATCGTCTATCGGAACAGGTTTCTTTGTAGTCGGGTCGGTAGGTATGATTTCAAATTTGTACGTAGTGGAAGCAATCAGTTCTTTCCTGAAATAAGCAGTACCCTTCAGAAAATACGTACCCGCCACTGTAGGAAACCCGCCATCGCCGTCAAAGAGTGAAAAAGGCGAACGGCTGGTTTGAGTTGTCTGAAAATTCGGCCCTGAAAGTTCTAAATCGAAGGCATCAAAAACCGCATCACAGGAAGCATATACATTCAGTAATGACGGAAGCTCTGCTCCCAACAAAACGTCATTTTTTTGTAATCGTTTGAGCAAAAAACGCTGCCCCGGCTTACCAGCCTGTATCAAATCAAACAGCACCGTAGGGTAATTGATGGTAATTTTAAAAACTGTCTGAACGACTGCCTCTTCATCATCGTACGCCTTGACCGTAATCAGGTATTCTCCAACGGCATCGGCCAATCCTCTGATTTCGCCACGGCGATATTGCGCCCACGAAGGCAATCCGGTTACTTCAATACGACTGATAAATCCGTCGGCGTCAAAAAAAGTACTGTCCGAAATGGGCAGAATAAGCGGTTGTTTATACAACCCAACGGCATTTGGGATTTGCTTTCGAACGGTGGGAGACCGATTAGACTTCCCTACATTGTCCACAATAATGGTAAACGACGTTTCTACCGAAGCAGCATCGTCATCCGTGGCGCGAAGCGTCATATTGAAAATACCCGTGCGAGGAGGTATTCCCGAAAAAGTAGTATTCGTAAATTTCAACCAATCGGGAAGCCCCCGTATTTCAACCGTATTGATGGCACCGTCTGAATCAATAAATACTTCGGGACTGAGGTGGTAGGAAAAATTACTGTTGACTCGGATGGTTTTGGTGGGAAGTGCATTTTTAACAAACGGTGCGCGATTAATAGACCCTTGCAAAGAATCGGCCAACAAATCTTCTACCATCTTTATGTCGACCGGTTGACGGTTGGATTCAGGCCCAGCACGATTGGCCCATTCGCCATAGACACCACCGCTGAAATACCCAAATTCCAACACCCGTGACAGACTGTAATTCATGGAAGCTTTTGTATTCACCTCCGTATAAGGTGTTTTCAGCCACTTCGTAACTGAGTTTTGAAGAATAGGGCGCATTACCTCCAATACCGCAGGTGTCCCAATCACGATGCTTATCCAACGGGCACCGTGTACAAAATTCTCATCAATTTGCTGAATAATATCTTCTGTTTTGTACTTAGTATCTGGAAATACCTCATTCAGCACCCATTGCCCCGGAAATACGTTGCTTCGTAAAATATCAATTGAAAAACGATTGTCATACAAGACATCATCGTTGATTTTCACTCCGTCCGTCGTACGGTTAAGGTCACGAAAGGCGAGGCTTCCCGAAATATTACTGAGTTGGTCAAAGACAGAACCAAAATCAGTGATAACCCGATAGGTGCTGTTTACCTCTTTGATGGTTTGGGTAGTTTGCTCAATAAATTGCCTGAGCATCGCGTGTCTGAAGACGTACCAATCCTTTCCTGATTCTCCCCAGAATACCTGCTCTCGATTGACGAGCGAAGTAGGTGGCATGACCGCGTCAAAACTTGTATATTCCGTTCCCCAAAATACGTTGAGACGGGCAATTTTTTTGTATTTCCGACTCAACCAAATCCGAAACTCCTGCTGCATCACGGGAGCGTAATCATAGACAGTTCCATAAACGGAACCCGCGGGAGCATTTTCAAAAAAGTAGCCTATTTCCTGCGTAGGTGTCGTACAAACCGATACCCACGAAATGACTCCCTGTTGTTGAAGGTTATTATAGCGTTGGCAAACTTCTTTCACAAAAGCCCTCACTTTTTCAACGGATGGCCGATGTGCATAGCTAAAAAATGTACTGCTGTACCCAGCTGCCAAGGCACGTCCCTGTTGGTCGCGTTGGCGGTCTTCCGCATTCCAAAAGCCTTGGGTACGCCCTTCGTTGCGGGCTACATAGATACGCAAGGCGATTTTCGCACCTAATTTTTGGGCAAGAGCGATTTGGTTGTCGTATTTACGCCAATCGGGTGTAGAAGTAGCGTTTGTATAGACTTGGTCCCAATGAATGGTAAGATGAACGGCATTACATCCTGCCTTAACTCCGCCCTCAAGCAAGTCTAAGTCAGCATCCAAGCTGCGATCCAGATTTAAAAGCAAAATGGCCAAATACCGTTGCTGGTCGTTGGCCATTGCAATTGGAGAAAATAAAATAGAAGCAATCCACAAGCTCCACAAACACCACCGCTGCCTCATCGTTTTCCGTTTAAAAGGCTGATTACAGCGCTTTTTTACCCGTCATCTTGAAAGTGTAAACGTAAGCGCGCCCCAATGAATCTTTTTCATTGGAAACCTCTTCAAAAGTAATGGCGTTTTTTCCAATTGTACCAATTTTCACACCCGTATCCAGCATATCAAACTCGCCAGGAGACGCATCAATTTTCTTTAATTCAATGCTGTTAAAAGCATCCGTAGTTTTCTGAGGAGCTTTGCCGGCAGCTGTATATTTTACAGTTTGTACAAAGGAGATAGTTACAATATTAGAGGCTGATTTTGCCACATCCAAAACGGCACTTAATTCATACCCCGTTCCTTTGATAGGCAAGGCTGTCGTGTAGGATTGTTCTGTAGTAGCCGTTGCGTATTTATAAGATTCTACAATTTTGTCCACTGTATAACTACCAATTACCTGTTCAGCAGGTTCAGGTTCCGGTTCAGCTTTAGAACATCCACCCAAAAGGGCTACCGCAAGAAATAAAGAGGCATAAATGTACTTTTTCATGGTGATTTCTAAGTTAAAAGTGGCGTTTTTAGCTTCTATTGAAACTTTTGTTAGTTTATCCCTTAAAAAGGGGGAGTTATAAATTCTATTTTAAATGTACTGTTAAAACTTTAGCAAAGTATCAAAACTTTGTAATATTTGCAAATGCTACCACTTTTCTTTACGATTTGTCAGCTCAGGTACACTCTCAGTGATTAGAAAAATCAAGACTGCCAATAATCGTACTGTGCATAACGTGCAGCTTCATTGGCAACCTCTTTTCCCAACAATTTACTAACCACGTAGTACGACATGTCAATTCCTGCCGAAACACCGGCCGATAAAATCACTTTTCCATTGTCTACATAGCGAACATTTTCCACTACCTCAATGGCAGGAGAAATAGCCCTTAACGAATCCAGTGCTTTAAAATGGGTAGTTGCCTGTAAACCCTCTAAGAGCCCGGCTTGTCCCAAAATGAGTGCACCTGTACAGACCGAAAGCACCAACTCAGCCTGTAAACTTTGCTTCTGCACCCATTCCAACACCACCGGATTATGCATCTCTCGTCGGCTGCCAAAAGGGGTACCGTCGGCCGTAATACCCCCACCACCCGGTATCAGAAAAATATCAGGCACGGGGCAATTGTCCAACAAAAAATCAGGAAGTACGGTCAATCCATTTCGGGCTACCACGGGCGATTTTTCGGCTACGGTATACACATTAAACGGTTTTTCGGGGAAAGTGCGAAGTCCTGTCACACTAAAAACTTCGTAAGGACCCGCGAAGTCGAGTACCTCAACTTCATCAAATAGAAAAATGGCTATGTTGCGAGACATGGGGAAAAGGGTCAAAGTGTAAAGTGTAGGGGTTAAAGTGTAAAGGTAAAAACCGTAAACTGATTGGGTGCTCCGTGTGAATTGTTTACTGTTTACTGTTTACTGTTCTTTTCCTGCCTATTGTTATTAAAACTACGCCTACTAAAACAACGAAAGAGGCAAGTAAAGAGCGGCTGCTAAGTTTTTCGTTGACAAAAATCCAACCCAAAATGACGGCTATCACGGGGTTTATGTACGCATAAGTAGCCGTGAGGGTAGGCGGCGCATGATGCAGCAACCACACGTAGGCCGAATAACCCACAAAAGACCCCATAATGATTAAATAAGCAAGAGCTGCCAGCGTTTTGTCGTCTATTCTTGACAAAGCTTCCACTCCGGTTGGTTCCAGTAACAAACTCAAGATGAGCGAAAACACACCGCCTCCCAACATCTGAATAGCCGTGGTTTGCATTCGGGGCGGCATTTCCAAATAAGGGGATTGCAACGAGCCCCAAGCCCAGGTAATAGAGCCGATAAAGACCAGAAACGCGGGGAACAAAGGTATTTCCCGGTTACTTAATTGGCCCGAAGGATTCAGCAATATGTACATTCCAACCAACCCTAACGCAAGTCCCACGACTGTAATCCAGGAAGGTTTTTGTTTGGCAAAAAAGTAGTAATCCAAGCCAACCATCCAACCCGGAAGTGTCGCTACCAGCAACGCCACCAAGCCCGACGGCATAAAACCAATCGCATACGCTACGGCACAATTGCCTACACCACTCAACAACAATCCTATCCAAGCCGCTGAAAGCCATTGCTTTAACGGGGGGATTTTATAGCCTCGAATTAAGGTAAACAGAAAAAAGACAACACCCCCCACTAAAAATCGAATGGCATTGGTCATCAAAGGGGGCAGGACTTCAATCGCATAACGAACCCCTAAAAAAGTAGAACCCCAAATGACGTATACTAAAAATAGATTGACCCAAAGTTTAACAGACGAAGGTTGTTGCATGCCGCGAAGGGACTTATGAAAATAGTTAATCAGCTATTCAATTCTACGTTACCGATTGCAAAACAGTTCCATAACACCGTAGGATTAAACACTGTCAACTCTAAAAATCACCCACACTGTTTTATCCCAATCACCGCCAACATTCGCCCCGTTTGGCCTTTTTCGAGGCGATAGGAGAAATAGTCTTCGTTATGGGTAACCGTTGAATAAGGTGAAATTTCGATTTGAGAGGCAGGAATTCCAAAAGCTGCTAATTGAGCAGCGTTAGCCCGTTTTAAGTCTATCAGATACTTCCCAAGGGCGGAATCAAAGCGCTTAAATTCACCGTCAAATTGTTCGGCTACCTCCTCTCCTACTTCAAACGAACACTCGTCTATGCATGTACCCACGTAAGCATAACAATCAGCAGGCTTTGTGCTATACGTTAATTGCATGGTTTGCAGGGTTTTCAATACAATTTGGGCTACCGTCCCGCGCCAACCGGCGTGTACGGCTCCTACCGCATTGTTCAGAGCATCATAAATCAAAATGGGTGTACAATCGGCTACCGTTACTCCTACGAAAACGTTGGGTTGATTGGTTATAAGCGCATCATACCCCTCGGCACGTCCTGCCTCCGTAACTACCTGAATTTTATCCCCGTGCACTTGATACGACGACGCAAATTGGGTCTCTGAAATGCCTAATTTTTCAAAAAAGATACGACGATTTTCAGTCACATTTTTACTGTCATCATTGGTGTTGATTCCTAAATTCAGGGAAGAAAAGGGAATTTCGCTCACCCCTCCATGACGCGTACTTTCACCTGCGATAAGGTTAGAGAACTGAGTAAAAATAGGCGGAATATAAAAACTTAATTTATTGATTTCCTGCATTTTGCTGAATCTCGTTGATTTTCGATTCGATAAATTCTTTGTGCTTTCTCAGCTCTTTCCTGACTATTAATTTTATCTCCGAATCTGTAAGTTGTTCGCTATATGGCTTTTCCAACTCATCATTAACACAATATGATTTGCTTTTAAAATCTATTTGTATGTTAGAATTGTAATTAAAGTTTCCATTTGCAAACTGGATTGGATTTGAAGTACTAAATTGTGAATGTAACGCAATAGAGTCTGTAAACTCTGTAATTTTTTCTTCAAGGATCTGTTCAAATGTATTATCAGGCGGAGGATAATAGAAAATTGCAGAATTTCTATTTACGTAAATATTATTAAGGAAATAAGGATAAAACCGCAAAAATGATTTTGAACCATCTATTATTTCATCAAACAATCTTTTCAAAGAACCATTACAAAGATTGAGAATAGCCTCCTTACTTTTAACTCCTTCATTGGTTTGATTAACAGCATTTTTCAGTCTTTGCTCCAACAACGCCAGTTCTTTATCTAAATCATCAGGGTCTTCGATGCTTTCTCCTTTTGCTCCTCGAATCATAATATCAAGCGAACGAATCTCATTTTGAGCAATATACTCAACGAAGGGCTCAAATAAACCGGCATCCGCTTGTTGTAAAGCCGAATAATAAGCTGCTTTATCTTCTGTCTTTATAATAACGGGAGGAAATCCGTATTGAATCAGAATCAAATTCATTAAAATACGGGCAAGTCGGCCATTGCCGTCATCAAAAGGATGTATCCGAATGAATCTGTAATGAAATTCAGCTGCTAATAGGACAGGACTCAAATCTGATTCGTTTTGCTTAGTCCTAAACCATTCAATCAAATCATGCATCTTTGCCGGCGTTTCCTCCGGAGTGGCAAAACGGAAAATCTCCCCGGTTTTAGTTAACACATGGTTAGGAGTGCTTTTATATTGACCAACTTGAATTTGCTTTTTTGTGGGTTGCCCGTCGGGTGTAATAGCACTGACTTCATACGATTCTTTCAACAAAAGGGTATGAAGTTGGCGAATAAAAGCCTCATTCATTGGAAAATCCTGATGAACTAACTCTTCTATCCATATAACGGCTTCATTGTGACCCGTTATTTCAATATGATCTTTCAAAGGTTTGCCCTGAGCAGTAATACCAAATAAAATCAGCGCTTTGGTTTCTCCATAAGAAAGACTATTCCCTTCGATTTTATTAGAATGATAATTCCAATCCAGTCGAAATTTCTGCATGACAATTGCCTCCTGTTCTTTATTGAGTGGACGCAGTTCATCCAATTTCAATTCAGCAACTTGTCTTAATGCTTCCATAACCAATTATTAGGCAAACTCTTACTGCATTGCTTTTACTCAAACTCCCCAACTCCCTGGATCTTCACGCCATTGGGCGAGTGTAGTCAATTGATCTTCGCTGATATAGTCCAGTTTAAGGGCTTCAATAATCATGCATTGGTAATCGCTCAAATACACTAATTCTACGTTTTTTTGCTTGAAATTTTCATCGGCCAAATGAAAACCGTAGGTGAAAATAGCGACCATTCCCAGCACATTCGCTCCCATGTCACGAAGTACATCCACGACTTTGAGCGAGCTACCGCCCGTCGAAATCAAGTCTTCAATGACCACGACTTTTTGTCCTGGCAAAATACGTCCTTCAATTTGATTTCCCATCCCATGTTTTTTGGGTTCCGGACGCACGTAAGCATAAGGTAAATCCAATAGGTCTGCTACCAAAGCGCCTTGGGCAATGCCTGCCGTAGCTACCCCCGCGATAATCTCCGCTGCCGGAAATTTATCCCTGATGGCGTCAGCAAGCGCTTTTTTGATATACGTACGAACTTCAGGATACGAAAGCGAGAGGCGATTGTCGCAATAAATGGGCGATTTCCAGCCAGAACTCCACTGAAAGGGTTGCTCGGGGCGAAGACGAATGGCTTCGATATTGAGGAGGTGCGCCGCTACTTGGCGCGATACTTCCGAATGATTTTGCATGAAAAATGAAAGCATTGATTTGTGCTACAAAACTACACAGAAAAAAAGAATGGCACGCTTAGCGCACCATTCTTTTCCGATTTGTACAATCAATACGCCTCCAAATCAGTGTCCTACCATCACGGCAACGTCTGCGTGATTGACCACATCTTCGGCTACGCTGCCATAAATAAAGTGTTCAAAACCTTTCCGTGCGTGCGTGTACATGACAATAATATCTGCCTCGACGTCCCTTGCATAATCTACAATTCCTTTTTCAACCGTGCTGCTTTCATGGATGATAAATTGATAATTGCTAAAACCCAGCTCAAGGGCCAATTTTCCCATTTTTGCCCATAACACATTACTGTCAAATTTCTTCATACCGTTATCCACATACACAAAATGCGGATCTATCTGCGCCTTATCAAGCAGTTCTAAAGCGGACTTCACAAATTGCGTATTCTGAAAATCTATGGCAAACACAACACGACGAAATGCATTAACTGGCGTTTTCACAACCAATACGGGACAGGAAACCTCCCGTACTACGTGCTCGGCGTTAGAGCCGTTTGTCCACTCTTTCCAGCCTGTAGCACCAGTAGAACCCATAACAATCAAATCGGCGCTTTGATTGGCCATTAGCTTTGCCAGAGATTCATTATCGCGTATTATTTTAAATCTAAATTTTACGTCCCGATAGCTTGGTTTATCCACCATATCCTGAAGACGTTCTTTGGATTCTTGCGTTAAATATTTATAAAACTCGTCTTTAGTGTCGTAAAATTCGTTTTCAATGATGGTGTATTCGATTGTTGGGAAAATGATTTTTTTAAGCAATACCACCGTTGCTCCTTTTTTCTTAGCGATTTCAACGGCTACGTCAAGGGCATATTCAGATACATCACTCAGGTCAGTCGGAACAAGTATTGTTTTCATTAGTTGAAAGAATAAGTTGGTAAACAGTTCAAATTTCCACCTTCACCTCCCTTAAAAATATGACAATTCGCACGTATGAATAGTGATAATTGTCAGTCCCTAACAATTATTCAACCCTTAGCGCGTTTAGGAAGGACACGTTTTTAAGTAATTTTTTCACCAATCCTCTAATAGTATCAGGCACTTATTTACTAATTCACAAATCACTAATTCACAATTTATACTTATATGGCAAATATCCTCTGGGCCGACGATGAAATAGATTTATTAAAACCGCATATTTTATTTTTAACTGGTAAAGGTTACAACATCACGGCCGTCAACAGCGGATCCGATGCACTCGAGAAAGTAGAACAGGAGCGTTTTGATGTCGTGTTTTTGGATGAAAATATGCCCGGCCTTTCGGGACTCGAAACGCTGGCCCAAATCAAGCAAAGTCGTCCTAATTTGCCCGTGGTAATGATTACCAAAAGCGAAGAAGAGCGCATCATGGAAGAAGCAATCGGCTCCAAAATTGCCGATTATCTGATTAAACCACTTAATCCAAACCAAATTTTACTTTCAGTAAAAAAGATTCTGGACAACAAGCGGTTGGTGAGCGAAAAAACGAACCACAACTACATGCAGGAATTTCGGCAATTGGCGATGCAGTACCAAGACCGCATCGGTTATGCTGAATGGGTGGAATTATATAAAAAGCTTATTTACTGGGAATTGGAACTCGAAAATACCCAAGACAAGAGCATGGAAGAGATATTTCTTACGCAAAAAGAAGAAGCCAATTCCAACTTTTGTAAGTTTATAATCGACCATTACGAAGAGTGGCTTAACGATCCTAATGCTGAAAAACCAATACTATCGCATCAGTTGTTGAAGCGCAAAGTATTTCCGTTGATGAAACAAACGGAACCGTTGTTTTTCATTTTGATTGACAATTTTCGTTTCGATCAGTGGAAAGTAGTAGAGCCGCTTTTGAGTGAATTTTTCACCGTAGAGGAAGAATCTTCGTATTATTCTATTTTACCTACTACAACCGGTTTTGCGCGAAATGCAATTTTTGCGGGGCTGATGCCGAGCGAAATTGAAAAACAATACCCTAATTGGTGGGTTAATGACGAAAACACCCCCGATGGCGAAGAAGGTCTCAACAAACACGAGGAAGATTTGCTTCGCAAGCAATTTGAGCGCAATCGGATGCAGGTACGGTTTTCATACAATAAAATCATCAATCAAAACCAAGGAAAAACCCTGATTGACAACCTCCCCAATCTTTGGAAAAATCACTTGAATGTCATTGTCTATAACTTCGTGGATATGCTCTCACACGCCCGTACAGACATGATGATGATCAAGGAATTGGCTCCGGACGAAGCGGCTTATCGGTCGATTACGAAATCGTGGTTTCAGCACTCGCCCATCATGGATTTACTTCAGAAAATTTCGGAGAAAAAAGGGCGTATCATCATCACCACTGACCACGGCATGACGCGGGTAAAGAAACCCGTAAAAATTGTGGGCTACCGCGAAACCAATACTAATTTGCGTTACAAACAAGGTAAAAACTTGGGTTTTGACGGCAACCACCTCTACGTTTGTCGCCGACCAGAGCGGTTGTTTTTACCCAAACTTAACGTTTCGACTGCTTATGTGTTCACCCTCGGCGATTACTTTTTTGCCTATCCCAACAATTTCAACCAATACGTCAATATGTACCGAGACACGTTCCAACACGGCGGTGTTTCGATTGAAGAAATGATTATTCCGTTTGCGTTCCTTAAACCAAAGTGATTTTTTTATGAATAGGAGTGACTTAAAACAACTTGCACGAATACGAATTGAGGAGGCCCAATTATTACTTAACAATAAACATATAGCGGGGCCTATTATTTAGCAGGTTACTCTATTGAATGTGCTTTAAAAGCGTGTATTGCTAAACAGATACGTAAATTTGATTTTCCTGATAAACATTTGGCTAATGATAGTTATACACATGATATTGAGAAGTTACTAAAAGTAGCGGGGTTATACAGTTTGCATAAAAAAGAATGCGATAGTAATGCTGATTTCAAAACAAACTGGGAAGTAGTGAAAGATTGGAGCGAGAAAAGTCGTTACCAAAAATTCGACAAAAAAGCGGCAAATGATTTATATTTGTCTATTATTGATTCAACAAACGGAATACTCCCATGGTTAGAACAGCATTGGTAGAAAGTGATATGGGTAAAGGGAGAGAAATTATCAGCAGTCTTGATGCGGTAAATCTTAACTTTCCTGTAGTTTTTTGGATGTACGATGAAGATGCGGACAGTTGGAAGCTTGTTTTCTCAAAAGACCAGATTAACAAATTAGGGAAACGCTATTTCTATCAAAAATTAATTGAGGCTTTATCAAAAGAACATTTAGATGAAGGGATTACCCTTACTTTAATTGACTACAATGATACTCTAATAAAATCTTTGAGAAAAGCTATTCATATTCCTAAAGTTAGCGGTTTCTGGTTTACAGGAAATTCAATCAACGGTAGAATGTTTCCGGACTCTTATATATATAGAGTTTCTTGAATCAATAAAATGAGCATTTCTCCAATTGTGTTTCGATTGAAGAAATGATTATTCCGTTTGCGTTCCTTAAACCAAAGTAACAAGTGTGCCTTTTTCCTAACGAATCAGTAACAGTTGACCCCGAAATACATGTCCGGCAGGTTCTGAACGAATCACGTACACGTACGAGCCTGTCGGCAATGTATTCCCATCAAACGGTTTTTGATAGCTCCCTTTGTTATAAAACACGGCCTGTCCCCACCGGTCAAAAACCGTAACTTCTGCCTCAGGATATTCTTCCAATCCTTTCAGTTCCCACGTATCATTTTGCCCATCGTTATTGGGGGTGAAAGCATCTGGTATATACACACCCGCAAAAACATGAATCGTAATGCTGTCTTCAGCCAAGCAACCTGATGCTTCTTTCGCCACGACTCGGTAGGTTGTAGTACGTTCCGGTGAGAATACCGGTCGGGCAGAATTCGGTTCATTTATACCCACTGTCGGGGTCCAATCATAGGTATAATCGCCTTTCAAATCAGTATCCAGCGTGAGGGAAGAACCTTTGAAAAGATCTCGATCAGCCCCTAAATCAAGCGTGGCTGGCGTACCGACAATGACCGTTCGTTTGGCTTCCCCATTCAAACAGGCTAAATCCCCCGTAACTGTATAGGTAATAGTATGCTGACCTACGCCTGCCAGCTTAGGGTCAAAAGTGGGATTCACCACTCCATTTCCTACAAAAACCCCTCCTGTCGGAGTGCCTTTTAAGGCAACAGGCGCAAAAGCAGTCCCGCAAAAGTTGCGTACGGAATCCAGCTTAACGGTAATTTTAGTGACCATTTCCAAACTCGTCAAAGGAGAAGTAGCTCGGCATCCGTTGCTGTCTATTACCGCTACCGCATAGTTGCCGGCTTTTGAAGCCGTGAGCACTTTATTGGTGTCACCTGCACTGTTTTGTCCATTTACTATCCACTGAAAATTTTTAAGTTTACGTCCGGTTGCCGTTAATTTCAAAGATGAACCCGGACAGAGTTGATTCCCCGTGGTTATTATGCTAACTACGGGGTCATCGTATTGCACAATGGTTATTGGCATTGATTCAGTAGAGCAGCCATTGGGAGCCGTTACTTTTACGCTATACACTCCGGGCTGTGCTACGGTGGCTACATTGACCCCACCATTGATTGGCTGCCCATCTTTGAGCCACTGATAAATAAACGTTCTTCCCGGGGTAGCGGTCAGTGTCACCGTTTTTCCCTTACAAAAACCACTGTTAGAGGTTCGTAAATCAACTTTAGGAGGGGTATTGGAAATGACCGTTATACTTCCCGGAGCATTGGCACATCCATCAACATCGGTTATTTTCAAGGTATAAATCCCCGTTTCAACGGCATCATACGTGTTCGTATTTGCTCCGGCAATGGCTTGATTCTCCCGAAACCATTGGTAGGTAAGCGCCCCCAGTTCACTCGTCGAAGCTGTTAATTTTACCGAGCCATCCACGCAACGAGTTCCTGTCGAATTACCAATGGAAACACTTACATTGGGTTTGGTTTTAAATACTATGGTAACGGGATCCGGCAGAATGGTTTCCGGACATACTTGCAGATTTTTAGCGATACACTTGTAAATTCCGCCTTGGTTTTTAGTAACAACGAAAGCCGAATCCGTGGCGTTTGGAATAGGAATATCATTTAAACTCCATTGAAAAGTGCTTCCTTTCATAAAATTGGTCAGGTTAAGTTGCACCAAACTGTCTTGGCAAACGGAATTGGCAGCTATTGTACCGGGCTTTCCACGTTTGGAAATACTGATAACGGGTTTTGTGAGACAATCTGCGAGGTGAGCTTCTGCCTGCAGAGTTACCAACAAAAACAACCATCCCAAGTATCGCCTGCTCATTGGAGTAAAGTAGAAGTATTATCAACAAAATAACAATAAATCAGGGAAATACTCAACTGAATGTGGGAATTGATTTAAGAGGGGGTATTTTTCAGGAATTAAAGAGCTGATTAAGCCAACTGACAAACTGTTGACATAATACAGTATTTGTATTCAAATAACTTTTCGTAATGGCAAGCCCCATCGGTGTGCCTGGGTCTTCCTGCCAAGCTAACCACGTATGTATACGAGCTTTTGCTTTATGAATGGAGTTATATTTGTGTAACTGCCCCTCTTCAATTTCTTCCAGAATTCGGTCGGCTTCTATTAAAAGTATATCATTTTCAGGAACAAGATACTTCACAAAATCTTCCAGCATCCCGGCGGCATTATTATCGGGCATCAGCCATATCCCAATGGTTGGATTTCGCTCTTGACTTCCGATAATTGTGCCTCCGAAAGCTGGGGCTTCAGGTACATCATAACCCAACTTTTCGAGGTTATATTTTATAGACTCCCAACGAGCATCCAAATCTGCGTCCGCATCAATTACAACCCCAATTGCCTCAACATTGGGCTTTTTTCTTAAACAATACGCTTCCAATTTTCCATACACGTTTGAAAACCCTTTACTGTCATCAATATAAAAGACAGAAGGTTGGTCTCCCACATACTCCTTCCAAATATTTGCGATGACGTGTACATCATCATTTCCTTCTACAACCAGAAATTTTTTAAAATTCTTAGGGTTCAAATTACTCATCGTGGGTCAACGTGTAAACGGGTAGTGTTTTGAATTTCATTGGCTTCATAAACCGTCGCTTCGATATTTCCTTCATAGTTGTCTAAGCGAACCATTACGCCCGGGTCTTTCGCATGTTTACCGCCGTTGAGAACTTCCGAAAACGCATCAATACAATCGTAACTGTGAGTTGTCACAAAAGCCTGAATATTAAGGCGTTCTGCCAAATGAAAGATAATTTCCCATAATTTTTCCTGTACCGAGTAGTGAAGGCCATTTTCAAATTCATCAATGAGTAAATACCCATTTTCACAATTGACCATTGCCAATATGATAGTAAGAATGCGGTTGATACCATCCCCCATAGAGCGAAGAGGAGCGGGCTCATCTTCCCCATCTAAAAGAACATAAGGTTTCAAACCACCTTCAAAATGTAGGTTCACAATTTGAGGTTGAATAATTTTTAATGCTTCAAAAACCTTATTTCTTTTTTCTGTACGTAGAGCCACTTTATCCCAAAGATTACCATTATCAGGAGCACTAATAATCGCAGAAGCAACTAATCCAAAAGGATAACGAGAAAATTCTTGACTCAATCGACGTCTGTATACCTTTTCAGAAAGAATTAGTGAAATAAAGTCATTATCATCTTTCTTCGCTAAGAGTTCAACAGAAAAAGGATTGGTTCCAATTTCCTCTTGAGAAGAGGCTATTTTCATTTCATCACCTTTTTGATAAATGGTCTTGATCAGATTAATAGATAAAGGATGCAAGGCATCTACTTCTCCAATTTTTATTGATTGTGTATCCTCAAAGTAAGAGATTTTTTTTTTATAAAAAAGTGACGATATGGTTTGTTCTTGTTTCTCAAACTCAATTCCCTCAACTAACTTTTCCCCTCTAACAGTCAAAAACCTATCAACCCAAGTAAAGAAATCAAGATTATCATAAGAAAAAAATAATATTAAGGCCTCCAACACACTCGACTTACCAGTATTGTTCTTCCCAACAATCAAATTCACTCGCCCCAATTTGTCAATTTTGAGGTGTTTGAGGTTACGATAATTGCGTATTTCCAAAGAATTAAGCATACCTTCTTTTCATTTTGTAATTAGTCAAAAGTAGCGTTTTTGCTCTGACACACCAAAACTTCACCCTCCTTTCCCAAACGTTACTGCCGTTTTGGGCAATGATTTAAACGAGTTTTCTCAAAACCCATGAATTTTTCGCAAAAATTTGGGGTTGACTTTATAAACAATCCTACGAGTATTCATGACAAAACCCCGCCTGATTTTAGACCAAGACGACGTATTGGCCGCTACCCATGGCAAACTTGCCCAAATTGTGTTAAGCGATTTTGGTACCAACCTAACGCACGAAGCCCTGCACCAAGGCCCACTCCAACAACATCTCTCTCCGGAAGACCAAAAACGATTGTATAAACTCATCCACGCACCCGGCTTTTTTACGGATATTCCCGTCATGCCCAACGCGTATGAGGCGGTACTTGAGCTGAGTAAAAAATATGACATTTTCGTGGCCACGGCAGCGATGGAGTTTCCCAATTCATTTCGTGATAAATACGATTGGCTGCAAACCCATTTTAATTTTATCCCTTGGTCAAATATTATCTTTTGCGGTGACAAAAGCATCTTAAGCGGCGATTATCTGATTGATGACATGCCCCGCAATCTTAAGACATTCAAAGGAAAAGGACTTCTTTTCAACGCGCCGCACAACTTAGAAGAGACGGCTTACGAACGCGTCAGGAATTGGGAAGATATAACGAAACGATTATTGTAATCCCCTAATAGTTACATAATTGCGCCATAAAAAAGGCAGGACGGTCAAAACCATCCTGCCTTTTTTAATATCAACTTTTTGAAAATTCTTACAGAGTATCCGCAGTAGCTTTTGAACGCGTCGGTTCTTTCGGTACTTCCACGCCTACTTTCGCCTCTTTCATAGTGATAATTTTGGTCCAACTCAACAGTTTTATAACCGGATAGGTTGGGTCAAATTCAAACCATTTTGCCCCGAAATTAACCCGGTTTGGCAATTTGTGGTGATTGTTTTGGAACAATTCACCCATCATCAAAATATCAAAAACCAACGAATTTTTAGATTCGTCTTTGTTGTCGAAGTTTTGGTAGCCGTACTTGTGTCCGCTCCAGTTCACGATAGCGCCGTGTACGGGTCCCATCAAATAGTGAATCGGCAACAACAGGAAAAACGCCCAGTGCATATCCAAGTAAATGAACGCAAAAACGTAAAACACAGAGTACAAAATGCCCCAACCAAGCCGTGACATCCATGAGTCTCCCAATTTTTCGAGTTTTTCCCAATACGGATAATCTCGCTCAAAACGAGCCTCCACTTTCATTTTCTGGCTCAAAACCGCATTATAAATATCCTTGGTTTTCCACATCATCGTAAACACGTTTTCGGTGTGGTGTGGAGAGTGTGGATCTTTGTCTGTATCGCTAAAAGCGTGGTGCATCCGGTGTAAAATGGCATACGCACGCGGGCTGAGATAAGACGAACCCTGAGAAATATAAGTCAGGGCATAGAAAAACTTTTCCCAGAACTTGTTCATAGTGAACATCTTGTGGGCAGAATAACGATGCAAAAAAAATGTTTGGCAAAACAAAGAAAGGTACCAATGCCCAACAAAGGCGGCCAATACTGCGTACATGAAGCGAATAGGTTATTTTGAATAATTACAAACTTGTACAAAACTAAGGAAACCTTTTGTCACAAACAATCTTTCAGAGCGAAATTTCGCTTACTGATTGACCGTTAATGCATATTGCACTAAGTTAGTGCCCATGCGCAATGCCTGTTGCCGCAGTTCTTCGGGGTCGTTATAAACGCTTTGATCTTCCCAGCCGTTTCCGAGGTCACATTCGTAACTGTAAAAGCACACCAAACGCCCCTGCCAAAAAAGACCGAAACCTTGAGGTGCCTTCGAATCGTGTTCGTGGATTTTAGGAAGACCGTTGGGGAAATTGAATTTTTGATGGTAAACGGGATGATTGAACGGAACTTCGACAAACTCCAATTCGGGGAACACCTTTTTCATTTCCCGACGAATGAATTTGTCAAGGCCGTAGTTATCGTCCAAATGCAAAAAACCGCCTGAAATCAGGTACTTACGAAGGTTACGGGATTCTGATTCGGAAAAGACAACGTTGCCGTGGCCCGTCAAATGGATAAAAGGATACGAAAACAAATCCGGACTGCCAGGCTCTACAATATCCTCTTCGGGAAACACATTCATGCGAAGGTTCTGATTGCAAAATTTAATCAGGTTCGGCATTGAGGTTTTATTGGCGTACCAATCACCTCCGCCGCCGTATTTGAGTTTAGCAATTTTGTACGCATACTGCGCATTGGCAGTCGTGAGTAACGAGAGGTGGGTAATGAGTAAAAGAGACAAAAGCAACTTTTTTGCGAGACTCATGATGGTGGTGTCTAAAAATGAATGAACCGTTGCACGAACTTAGCGCAAACGATTCATTAACGCAAGCCTGTACACCAATTACAACGAATCTTTATCAAATTTAGTACCCGCTTTTGTAGGCGTGCTGTCTTGACTGTCTCGCGTATTTTTTTGTACGGCAATTGCCCCAAATAGACCTAATAAAAAGGCGAACGCATAAAACCCTTTTTCGCTCGGCAACATGGTGGCATTCCACAAGCCAATGACCAACAAAGCAATGGCTAAAATGGTTGAAAACCAACTGATTCCGTAGTACACGTCCGTTACGGGAATTCCTTCCAATCTATCTCTCACGCTTTTTTGAACGGAGACCACCGAGAATAGTCCGTACATCAAAATGGTAAAATAATAGCCTTTTTCGTTCAATAACAGTTCGGATCTCCACAATCCGATGATATAACCTGCCATCCCGGCTCCTAATGCGACCCAAGATGCTCCAATAAATGCGGCTGATGGTTCATGGTTTAGTAGTGTTTTTATTTTTGATTAAATTGTGATAGTTGCGGTATTGGTGGAAATAGTCCACGATTTTACGAGCGTACGATTCTTTTTTAAGACCCGGCGCTTACGGCGCGAAATGGACAACTCCAATCCGTTGCGAAGCAAAACGTAGTCGGGAGTGATAGATACGATTTGTGAACGGTTAACTAAATAAGATTTGTGAATCCGAATGAATTCGGGGCCTTCCAAAACACCGCTAAAATGTTTCAAAGTCTTTGCTTCCAAATACGCCTTCCCATCTTTAAGGAAGATTCGTGTATAATTTACTTCTGATTGCAGATAGGCAATATTCTGAGTATCAATCATCCGCGCCATTCCGTTTACGTGTAAACAAAGGCGGTGATGCGTTGGAATTTCATTAACAACAGGTAAAAAGAGTAATTGTGGCTGTGACATAACGGGAGTAGATTTAGACGTTTTCGATACCCCAAAGGTCAGGCATCTACCCCCCTCCTGCAAAATAAGAAGCAGTGAGTCGTTATAAATAATGAATGAACCGTAGAGAAGGCCCAAATGAAGCGTTATCAGTAGCTCAACAGATTGGCCGTATGGAGCGTATGGCAAGCCATCAAAGCAGCCGTTTCAGTACGTAAACGCGTATTTCCCAAAGTTACCATTTGAAAACCGTTTTGCTGCGTCAACTGAATTTCGGCTTCGGTGAAGTCTCCTTCGGGTCCAATCAACACCGTACAATTTTGCCTGGGAAGCGCTTTTTTCAGTAAATGTTCAGGAACTTGGTCATTGGGTAAATGAGCGATAAATTTTTGAGTCGTTAACTTTGTCAAAGTTTGGCTGATAGGCGTTTCAAACTTTGACAAAGTTAAAATCCATTTTTCAAAATCGCCGACTTCAACGATTTCGGGCAAATACGCCTGCAATGATTGCTTCATGGCCGAAACGGCAATTTTCTGCAAACGTTCCAGTTTCATCGTTCGCCGTTCGGAATGCTTCGTGTAAAAAAAAGAAATTTTATCAATGCCGATTTCAGTCGCTTTCTCCACAAACCACTCGACTCTATCTAAATTTTTGGTCGGTGCCAACGCGATTTCGATGCGGAAAGGTCGCGACGATTGCTTCGTTTCCTGAACTATTTTCAGATCACAACGCTTTGGATGGGTTTGCTGCACAATCGCATCAAACCAACTGCCTTTTCCATCGGTGACGCGTACGGCTTCACCTTCGCGCAGACGCAGTACTTTGGCAGCATGAAAGGCTTCATCATCGGTTAAGGCAGAGATTTCAGAAAAATTGGGTTGGTAAAAGAGGTGCATTAATTTTCAAATTTCACTTTAGGATTTTTCAACGATTTCATGGCTTGGGTCAAGCCTCCGAGCGTAAGCGGGAACATCCGATTGTCGGACCACTCTCGGAGAATGTTGATGCTGTGGGTATATTTCCAGTAATCGGCCACGCTGATGGGATTAAGCCACACAAAATGAGGATATTGCTCTTTAAAACGATTGAGCCACATCAAGCCTGATTCTTCGTTGTAATGCTCTACGCTGCCTCGGGGATGAGTAATTTCATACGAAGCCATGGAAGCGTCGCCGACAAAAATCACTTTGTAGTCTTTGTTGTATTTATGCAGGACTTCCAACGTAGGCACTCGCGAACTGCGGCGAGTATTGTCGCGCCAAAGGGTTTCGTACACGCAGTTGTGGAAATAAAAATATTCAATGTGTTTAAACTGGTATTTGGCCGCCGAAAATAACTGCGAGCACAAATCAATGTGATCGTCCATGGAACCGCCCACGTCCAAAAGTAACAACACTTTGACGTTATTTTTCCGTGAAGGGTGCATGTGGATGTCCAATATTCCTGCATTTCGACTTGTGCCTTCTATCGTTGCATCCATGTCGAGTTCTTCATCCATGCCTTCCCGGGTCAAAATGCGCAATCGCCGCAAGGCCATTTTCATGTTGCGGGTATTGAGTTCCACGTCTTCATCGTAGTTTTTGTATTCGCGATTTTCCCACACTTTGGCAGCTGTCCGATTTCCTGCCGACGGGCCTTTGACTCGAAACCCTTCAGGGTTTTCGCCATTAAATCCAAAGGGAGAAGTTCCCCCTGTTCCAATCCACGTATTGCCTCCGTCGTGACGGTCTTTTTGTTCCTGAAGCAATTGCTGAAAGCGCTCAAACAACTTTTCCAACCCACCCATCTGTTCAATCATTGCCTTCTCTTCATCCGTCAACTCCCGAGACAGCGCATCTTTGAACCATTCGGGAGGCAAATCAACTTCCAAAATTTTAGCCTCGACGGTTTCCGCGTTTTTAAAATATTCGGCAAAAAGGCGGTCAAACAAGTCGTAATGCATCTCATTTTTGATGAGTACCGTTCGGCTGAAATAATAAAACTCTTCGGCGCTCATTTCCACGACCTGCCGTTTTAAACCTTCAAGCAGGTTGAGATACTCACCGATGGAAACGGGAAGAGCGTGTTTTTTGAGCAGCAAAAAGAAGTCGAGAAACATAGCGTGCTTTAATTGGACTAACAAAGTTGTTAAAAATCAGCTTTCATGCAATAAACAATTTTGTACTGCTTAAAATTTACATCCCAAAACAACCTTTTGATTTTTATCCTTAAAAACCTCTCCGAAAAACTTATTATCATAAAATAGACGCTTCCAAACTAATTAGTGCACTTATTATTGTCTTAATATCATGTCCTGTTAAGCCCTATGTTACTTTCCAACTATTTATGAGATTTATCATGCTTTTATCTCGTTATCTTTGATTAACTTTGACCTATATGAATTCCCGCCCCCTTCAACTCCTTCTTGCCGACGACGATCAGGACGATTGCTTTCTTTTTGAGGAGGCACTTAACGAGATAGAGGTTCCTACGCACCTTACTATGGTAAACAACGGCGAACAACTCATGCAATTGCTCGCTAAAACAACCGACGACCTTCCCGACGTTCTTTTTCTCGACCTAAACATGCCACGCAAAAACGGCTTTCAATGCCTTGATGAAATAAAACAAAACGAAAAACTGAAAAACCTTCTGGTCGTTATCTTCTCTACTTCCTTTCAGGAAAATATAGCTGACCAGCTTTACAAAAGTGGAGCACAGCACTACATCTGCAAACCTAATAACTTTGCGCAACTCAAGAAAGTAATTCACCAAGTACTTACCTTACCCGTTAAGGCAGCCCACTCCATTCAATCCACAAAAGAAAATTTTGTGCTTGCGTAACTCACCCCATTGCCATGAAAACCGATATAGGCAAGGCAGACACAGATAAACCGCTTATCAAATCTCCCAACCTGTTTCCAGTGGTGGGGATTGGGGCTTCGGCAGGCGGGCTGGATGCTTTTAAAAAACTGCTCAAAGCCATTCCCGAAAACTCTGGCATGGCGTATGTGCTGGTGCAGCACTTAGACCCCAACCACGAGAGTCTGCTGCCCGAACTTCTTCAAAAGGTTACTAAAGTGCCAGTATTGGAAATTACTGACGACATTAAAGTGAAGCCCGACCATATTTACATTCTCCCCAGCAATAAAATGTTGGTGGCAAATGATGGCGTTTTAGAACTTACCCCGCGCATTACAAAAAAAAATGAACTTAACCTGCCCATTGATCTTTTCTTTGCCTCGTTGGCCGAAATCCACCAAAGCCATGCGATTGGAGTGGTGCTGTCAGGCACCGGCAGCGATGGTACCAAGGGATTGAAAGCCATAAAAGATCATGGGGGCATCACCTTCGCGCAGGACGAAGCCTCGGCCGGTTATGATGCCATGCCCAATAGCGCGGTGCAGGCAAACGTGGTTGACTTTATCCTTTCGCCCGACCAGATTCCGCAAAAATTGTTGGAGATTATTCATGCCTTTGCCAAGAGTGATGCTGATCTGCAAAACCTACCGCAGCAGGAGGAAGAGGTATTTAAAAAAATTCTTACGTTGCTTCGCATCCGCAAAGGAACTGATTTTACCTATTACAAACAGACCACTATCCGCAGAAGAATACTGCGCAGAATGACCATTAACAAAAACGAGGAGTTGGGCGCCTATCTGCACTATTTAAGAGAGTATGTAACGGAACAGGACGTTTTATACCAAGATTTATTAATTCCGGTTACCTCTTTTTTCCGAGACCCTAAGGTTTTTGATTATTTATGCGAATCGGTTTTTCCCCACATTTTAAAAAACAAATCAATCGCTGCTCCTATTCGGGTATGGGTGGCAGGCTGCAGCACGGGGCAGGAAGCCTATTCCATTGCGATTTGCCTGAAAGAATTTTTAGCGGATAATGGCGGCGCAAAGGCAGAAACAATACAAATATTTGCCTCCGACTTGAGCGCACCGGCCATTGTAAAAGCCCGCACGGGCATTTATACCAAAACCGAATTGGAGGGGCTAACTCCTCAACGCCTGCGGCTATTTTTTACCAAAATCAATGACAGTTACCAGGTAAATAAACCGATACGGGAAATGTGTGTTTTTGCCGCCCACAATTTTTTAAAAGACCCGCCTTTCGGCAAAGTAGACTTTATAAGCTGTCGTAATGTGCTTATTTACATGGATTCTTACCTCCAAAAAAAGGCACTCACTACATTTCATTATGCCTTAAACCCCAATGGGTTTTTGTTGCTCGGCAAATCAGAAACCATCAGCAGTGTACCCGACCTTTTTGCTTCTGCCAACAAACACGATAAGTTATTCAGCCGCAAAGACATGCCCGGCAAGTTTATGCTTACCACAAGCAGGCGCAGCGAACAAACCTTACAGGATATAGATGCAAGTCCTACTAAAGAAAACCTGCGTACCGACTTTCAAAAAATGGCTGATGATATCATGCTCAGCAAATACACCCCTGCCGGTGTGGTGGTCAATGAGGCGATGGACATTGTGCATTTCAGGGGCAAAACCGGTAATTATTTAGAACAATTGCCCGGCAAGCCCACCCACAATTTATTACAAATGGCAAAGAGTGGTTTGGCTTTTGAACTGCGCAGCATTCTGCACAAAGCCAAAAAAGAGAAAATTACGATTATCAAAGAAAATATTCCCCTTGAAGTAAACGGCAGCCAGCGGAGCATAAACATTGAAGCATTTGCCTTGCCGGATACGATTGAGCCGCATTATTTCGTCATTTTTCATGATAATAATTTAATCAACAGCCAGTCATCAATCGTAAAAAAAAATAGCCGTACTGAGCGAAGTCGAACTACAAAGAAGGAAGATAAAGACCTTCTTATTCAACAATTAGAGAAGGAGATTGCGCAAAACCGGGAAGATATGCGCGCCATTACCGAAGACCAGGAGGCAGTGAACGAAGAACTGCAAAGCGCCAACGAAGAACTGCTGAGCGGCAGTGAGGAATTGCAGAGCCTGAACGAAGAACTGGAAAGCAGCAAGGAGGAACTGCAAAGCACCAATGAAGAGCTTACGGTGGTAAATCAGGAAATGAGAGGCTTAAACGAGCAGATATCTGAAGCCCGTAAGTACGCCGAAGCCATTATTGCCAACATCAGTACCCCCTTATTAGTGCTGGATAAAAACCTCCGGATAAAAACGGCCAACCGCGCCTTTTATAAAAAATTTCAGGTAGATGAACACGAAACCGAAGGCCGATTAATTTATCACATCGGCAACAGGCAATGGGATATTGAAGCCCTGCGCCTACTGCTTGAACAGATTTTACCAGAGCATTCGAAAATTTCAGCTTACGAAGTGCGCCATACCTTTCAATCCATTGGGGAGCGCATCATGCTTTTAGATGTGCATGAAATAAAAGAAGAAGACGATTCCGAAAAATTAATTCTGCTCTCTATTAATGATATTACCGAACAATCTATTGCCCGCAAAAAAGTGGAAGAGAGCCAGCATCGTTACCACAATATGATTTATACTTCGCCTTCGCTCATTGCTATTTTTAAAGGCGAAGACATGATAATTGAAATTGCCAACGATGCCATTATAGAAAGCTGGGGGAAGGGTAAAGATATAATTGGCAAATCGGTATTTGAAGTAATACCCGAAATGGTGGAGGAGGGTTTTGATAAAATGTTGCTGAGTGTCTATAAAACCGGTGAGCCGGTACGTGCTTACGAAATACCCATTACATTTGTACGCAATGGAAAGCCGGAGTTAATGCACTACACTTTTATTTACCAGGCCCAACGAGATGCCGATGGCGAAATAGACGGTGTAGCCGTTATTGCCAATGAGGTAACGCCACAGGTTTTAGCTAAGAAACAATTAGAAGAAAGCGAACAACGTTTTCGCAACCTTGCCGATGAAAGCCCCATTTTTGTATTTATTGTAGAACCAAATGCCGAAGCTACCATCAGTTATTGGAACAAAACTTGGTTAGATTATACCGGGCAAACTTTTGAAGAAGCTTTGGGTAGAGCCTGGGAGGGAATCATCCATCCCGATGATGTGCCGGGCGTGATGAATACCTATGTTCTCGCTTTTGAAAAACAGCAATCGTATTTTCTCCCGGGCATCAGAGTGAAGCGGCACGATGGCGTTTATAGGTGGCACATGGTAAAGAGCAATCCCCACTATTTACCTAATGGCGAATTTAACGGATACATAGGAGTGGGGGTTGATATTCATGATAAGCAACAGGCGGAAGATGCTTTGAAAGAAAGTGAATCCCATTTCCGATCGATGGCTGACCTCATGCCGGCAAAAATAAGCAATGCCAGTGTAGACGGCAATGTTACTTATTTTAGTAAACACTGGCTGGACTTTACTGGATTAGATTTTGAAGAATTAAAAGAATTGGGATACCACAAAATTATGCATCCTGATGAGTTGGAAGAATTTCACAAACGCCTTCAGAAAGCGGCAGAAACGGGAACTGATTTGGAGATGGAAATGCGGTTTTTGAATAAAGATGGTGATTACAAATGGCATTTAAACATTGCCTCGCCCGTGAAAGATGAAACCGGCCAATTTAAAATGTGGATCAGCGTTACCACTGATATTAGTGAGCAGATAAAAACCAGAGACAACAACTTAGAGGATTACGAAATACATTCAAAAGACCTGGAAGAAAAAGTAACCCTACGCACCCTTGAGCTGAGCGATGCCAACCAATTGCTCCTGCAAAAAAACGATGAACTTGGAAAGATGAACAAAGAACTGGAGTCGTTCAGCTACATCTCCAGCCACGATTTACAGGAACCGTTGCGCAAAATACAGGTCTTCGCCAAGCGAATACTCGAAAAAGAAGAGGCTGCTTTATCCGATAATGGCAAGGATTATTTTCACCGAATGCAAAGTGCGGCCAATCGAATGCAAACTCTCATTGACGATTTGTTGGCGTATTCACGGACCAACACGGCAGAGAGAAAATTTGAATACCTCCATCTGGCTAAAATCATTCAGGAGATCAAGGAAGAGCTCAAAGATGAGATACAGGAAAAACAGGCAATTCTGGAAGTGGGAAACCTGTATAAAATCCACATCATTCCTTTTCAATTCCGACAACTCATTCAAAATCTGGTCAGTAATGCCCTCAAATTCTCGGATGCCGAACGTCTGCCTCACATTCGTATACAAAGTAAAATGGGTAAAGGTAGCGAATTTGCCAACAGCAGGCTGTTACCCAAAAGTACGTATTGTCACATCTCTATCAGCGACAATGGAATTGGATTTGAACCCCAATACAGCGATCAAATCTTTCGGATTTTCCAACGCCTTCACGGCAAAGAAAAGTACGAAGGTACCGGAATAGGCTTGGCCATTGTCAAAAAAATTGTGGAAAACCACAATGGGGTTATCACCGCAACCGGCCAATTAAACCAAGGCGCTACCTTTGATATTTATCTCCCTCAGGACTGAAAAACGGTAGTCCGCCATTGCGGCATTTTTCAACCATTCACTAAATAATTTTTCAGCCATTTACTAAATAGTAGAGTAATTTTAAGCTACTCAACAGGTAGTTGTCTTGACAAAACGTAAATTTACTTTTAACTTTCGTTTGATCAAGAACCCGAAATTGCCTTATGAAAAACTGTTGCCTGTGTTTGGCTTTTGTTTTACTCACTCTTCCATTTACTCACGCCCAACGAACTGTACCCAAAAGTGAAGATTCATTGGCCGTTTTTCTCAAAACCCAACCCAAAGACACGCTGTACGTGTTGGCGATGCGTCCTTATGCGCTTATCCAAATTTACGAGAAAGCCGACTACAAAAAAGCCGATTCGCTGGCCAATGAAGTACGCACACTCTCTGAAAAGCTTAATTACGGGCACGGTATTTATTTCTGTTATCTTATCAAAGCCATCATTCACAATCAAAAAACGGAGGCTCGGTTATCGCTTACCAATTTCAGAAAGTGCTACGAAACCGTAAAAAAGTATAAACTCAGTAAATACCTCGAAGAAGCATCCCTCAATAATATCTCTGTCGCTTACGACCAATTAGGCAACAAAGACAGCACGCTGTTTTATGCAATTCAGGCGGCCGATGTTCAGGAAAAAGCCAATTTGCCAAAAATGGATTCTTCCCCTTATAATAGCATTGGCTCCATTTTGAAGGATTATAAAAAATACCCCGAAGCCCTTACGTATTACCAAAAGGGGCTTGCCATTGCTCAAAAAGCGAACGACTTTCAAAATATCGCAATCACCGAAAACAAAATTGGCAACCTATGTGACGATTGGGGTAAAACTGACGTTGCCATCACCCATTACAAGCGCGGGCTTGACTATGCCCATCAGGCAATCTATCCGCTGTTACAGACCGACTTATTGGTTAACCTTGGCCGAATGTATATTCAGAGAAAGCAATATACCCTTGCCGAACAGTATCTGAAAGAAAACGATAAGTTATGCCGACAGTTGGAATCGCCAACGGCCCTGTACACCTCTTGTGTGTCTTTGGGGAAACTTTACATGGAGCAAAAAAATACACTCTTGCCGAAAAATACTATCTGGAAGCCCTCCAACTTGCCAAAGAAACAGACAATATGGAAGATGTTGAAATCGTAAACAGGGCATTGGCGGCATTGTATAAATCGACCGATAACTTTAAAAAAGCATTTAGCTATCTGACCCAAGCCGAAATGGCTCATGACTCCATAACCACCTTAAATAACCACGAAAAAACGCAGGAATTGCTCACCAAATACGAAACCGAAAAGAAAGAGCAGCAAATCAAGCTGTTGGATCAGGAAAATCAAATTGCTAATTTTCAACGAAATGCCTTTATGGGGGGCGGATTGCTGATTTTTCTTTTGGCAGGTATTACCATTGTGTTTTTGGGAAATCGAAACAAGCTAAAAAACCTAGAAGAAAAGCAGAAATTGCGCAACAAAATTGCCGAAGACCTCCACGACGAAGTGGGCAGCACCCTGAGCAGTATTTCGATTTTGAGCAACATTGCCCAAAAGAACCTGCAACAAAATCAATGGGAGAAAACCGAAACCATTATCAACAAAATCAGCCGCGACAGCCGTACTACCCTTGATGCCATGGACGACATTATTTGGTCGGTCAACCCAGACAACGATTCGCTGCGGCTTGTCATTTTACGGCTCAAAGAATTTGCCAATCCCTTGTTGGAAGCCCAAGAGATAGAGTGCGTATTTAAGATTCCGACGGATACGGTTAATGTGGTCGTGGGGATGATTCCCCGACGAAATTTGTATCTGATTGCCAAAGAAGCCATCAACAACGCCGCCAAATACGCCCAAGCTTCTAAGGTAACGGTGGAGATTCAAAAACAGAATAACGAGCTGATTTTAAACGTAGAAGACAACGGAAAAGGCTTTGATACCGAAGCGCCTTCTTCGCGCAATGGCCTAAAAAACATGGAAAAACGCGCCAAAGAAATCGCGGGTACACTTACCATAAACTCAGTGATTGATAAGGGAACGGCAGTTCGATTGCAACTGCCACTTGCCTGATTTTCAACCGATTTTAAAAGCGTATAGCAACACCCTGGTATAACTACGCAGTGGCAAGTACGTAGTTTCCACATCGTATATTCCTACGATTGCGGGCAGTTTGAAGCGATACTACCTTTGTAGCATCAAATTAAACTTCCAAAAAATGAAAACGCTATTAAACTCTGCTCTTTTTCTTATCTTATTTATAGTAGCTACTTCGTGTGACAAAACGGTAGAAGTAGGCCCCAACAACGCTACCCTCAATACCGATGATTTGGTGAAAGCCATTGCCAAAAGATTGGATGGAAAATGCGTCGGTTATCAATTGGTGATTTCGGTAAAAGGCTCCCAAAAAAGCATTTATGCGTACGGCGATGCTCGTTTGGCGCAGGATGGAAACGCCCGTAAAATGAACGTTACCGACAAATTTAACTTGGCAAGTTGCAGCAAAACCATTACCGCTGCGGCTTTACTGCACGTACTCAATGCGCAGAAAAAAAGCGTGGATGATTTGATTCATCCCTATCTGCCTGCTCACTGGACGCTGAGTGCCGGGGTTAAAACCATCACATTCAAGCAATTGATGACCCACAGTTCGGGATTTTCGAACAAAAGTTACGGCTCAGATTACGCTAATTTGAAAAAACTGGTCGGTGAAAGTCTCAAAGACAGTTCTAAGCCCGAGGTATATAACAACGCTAATTATGCCCTGATGCGTTTTCTGATTGTTTCTCTGGCTGGTCATGCCATTACCCCAATGCCTGATAAAGTAACCACATTAGGAGCCCAAACCATTGAAGACACGCAAGCGCAGCAATATGCAGACAACTACATCAGTTATTGCCAACGCAATGTACTGGGTGTTTCGGGAAGTACGATGAGTTCTATCGTCTGTAAACCTACCGATGCAAGCCCCGCCCAATGTTATCAGTTTCCCGCCGACAATGGAAAAGGCACCGACTTTGGTGACATGACCCTCACCAACGCTGAACGGGGCTGGAACATGACATCTGTTCAAATGGCTGCTTTTTTCAGCACGCTGCATTACACCGAAAAAATCCTGCCCAAATCTTTGTCAGACATGATGAAATCTGACCGCGCTGGGTATGATATTAAGGGCCAAACGCCCACTGCGAAAGTCGGTTATTACGCTAAAAATGGCTTTTATCCTGGCAAGTTCGGTAACAAAGCCAACGACGGAGCTAATTTTGGTAAAATTTTCAACTCTGGTCAATTGGAATCCTGGTTTATCGGCTTTGACAATGATGTGCAAATCAGCTTCATTGCCAACTCTCAGGTCTTTGTTACTTCCGACAGCAAAACCCTACCCAACGGAGACTTAGCAGCCAATTCAATCATTGCGGCATTCGACGAATGGTACCAATCGGGGATAAAGAAATAAACTGCGTTTTTTAAACAAGCCTATACTAAAAAGAGCACACATCAAACTGTTTCGATGTGTACTCTTTTTGTTGAAATTTTTCAAAAATCAATACGGCTTGAACCCCTTTGCTCTCAATGCCTGATACAGATCATTGTCCTGTTCGTTTTTCAACAGCGAACCCATAAAAGGCGGCACTTCGGGAAGTAATTCGAGGTCTTTGAGGTCATCGGCGGAGACTTTGGCCCACAAAAGCAGTTTTATCCAATCAATCAACTCACTTGTCGAGGGCTTCTTTTTCAGGGCTTTTACGTCACGAACGGCAAAAAAAGCTTTCATGGCCCGTTCCAACAATTCTTTGTCCAAGTCAGGATAGTGTACCTGTACGATTTGCTGCATGGTTTCACGGTCCGGAAAACGAATAAAGTGAAAGAAACACCGCCGCAAAAACGCATCGGGCAACTCCTTTTCATTGTTGGACGTAATAATTACAATCGGGCGCTGCTTGGCAGCAATGGTACGGTTCAGTTCATAACAGTAAAACTCCATGCGATCGAGCTCCTGCAACAAATCGTTGGGAAACTCAATATCTGCTTTATCAATCTCGTCAATCAAAAGTACCACTTGCTCTTCCGATTCAAACGCCTCCCACAATTTCCCTTTTTTGATGTAGTTTTCTACTTCATATACGCGCTTATCGCCCAATTGCGAATCCCGCAACCGCGATACCGCATCGTACTCATACAGACCTTGGTGCGCATTGGTGGTGGATTTTACGTGCCACGTAATGAGCCGTTTACCGAGTGCCTTCGCCACTTCGTAGGCCAGCATGGTTTTACCCGTACCAGGCTCGCCTTTCAGTAACAGCGGTTTTTGTAAACTCACCGACGCATTGACCGCCACTGCCAACTCTCGCGTAGCCACGTATTTTTCAGTTCCTTGAAATTGCAGATTCATATTTTTAAATTATTGGGTTCAGACTGGAACACTGATTGTTATGATTATTATGATTTAATTCAAATCACATTTTAACATATAAAATCATCACTATGACGAGCCGAAATAATCAGATATCTATCTTTTCTTCGTTTAATTCAACTCATTTATTACCTGTTAAATTATTCCGTTTCAAAATGTAAATAAAGCCACTAACGTCTGACTAATTTGAAAGTTCGTCAACTCATCCAATTTCCCGACTCGTTTGAGTAAGCGGGATTTGTCAATGGCACGGGTTTGGTCAAGAGCCACCTGACCGTTTTGGCCCAAAAATTGGCAATTGACCCGTGTCGGATACGCTTTTTGCGTACTTGTCAGCGGTGCTATCATCACAGTATTCAGCATTTTATTGACAACATCGGGCGATACCACGACACAGGGCCGTGTTTTGGCAATTTCGCTCCCTTGTGTCGGGTCGAGCGATACCAGCCAAACTTCAAAGCGCTCAATTACCATTCCCAATCGGTGTTATCAAAGTCGTTGGCAATACCTTCCATTACATCATTTTCGGGCACTTCTTCGGCGGCTATCGCAGTTTGAAAAGCACCCTCCCACCCTTCTCGCGGATGCGATTTGTGAGGCATTAATACAATCGTATTTCCAACCACTTCCATTTCCACTTCCTTCTCAATTCCAACTTGCTCCAAAATGGTTTTGGGAATGATTACTCCACTCGAATTACCAATTTTGCGAATGACTTGTACCATTTTTTAGGATTGATTTGTTATAACAAACGTATAACATTATTTTAAGAAGTAAAAGCCCGGAAAGTAAAAACTACCTATAATTCACTGTTGCATTTCTAAACATTCGCCCCTATTCCTTAGTTTTGAACAAAAAAACTACCCATGAAACCTACCATTGAACAATTGCATACTTCTCCCAACTACGAACTCATTGAATCTTTCCACATTGATGAAATGGGGAAATTTTTGATGCGGGAATTGGGAATGAAACAACCCGAGAATTCGCCTAAAAAGTCTAAACTGACCCTAAACAGAATCATTTTTTTACTGATTTTTGCAGGAATAGGCGGGGCAGTAGGTTGGAGTATAGGGAAGTTTATTCCCAAATCGGAAGGCGGTTTTACTGTTCTTACCAGTCAATTCGGGTTGGCATTTCTTGCCTTTTTCGTGGTCCTGTTGCCTATTCACGAAGGGATTCATGCGGTCGTTTTTAAAGCATTGAGAGCCAAAAAAGTGGGGTTTGGATGGTCTACCAAAAGCATGATTGTCTATGCCTACGCTCAAAAATTCGTCATGACACTCCGTGAAAATTCATGGGTAGCCGCAATGCCTTTCATCGTTATCACGATTTCGTTGGTAATTTTGTGGTATTTGTTTCCGCAATGGCAGTTATTTTGGGGAACTTCCTTATTCCTGCATACTTCTGCCTGCATCGGAGATTTTATTCTGATTCAGTATTACCTAAAAAACAAAAACTACCTTATCTACACCTACGACGACATCGAAGGCGAGAAACGTTCTTATTTCTTCAAAGAAGTACGGCAATGAGGCAGTAGCACGGACAAAATTTCAGTAAAAGTGTTATTTTTGTCAAAAAACAAGCAAGGATGGAAGTAGTAGAAATGCACTACAAGCGCTTCAAATTCGACGATGACGAGTTTTACGCGTTTTGTCAGGAGAATGAGACATTGCGTTTTGAACGCGATGCTCAGGGAAATATATTTATTATGCCAAACACAGGAGGAAAGACGGGACGCCTTAATTCAAAATTAACTGCCCGATTTGAAATTTGGAACGAAAAAGCCCAATTAGGAGAAGTTTTTGATTCTTCTACCGCTTTCAAATTACCCAACAATGCCGTTCGTTCTCCTGACGTAGCTTGGATAAGCAATGAACGTTGGAATACACTCAGTGAAAAAGAGCAAACTCAATTCCCCCCTCTTTGTCCCGATTTTGTTCTTGAATTGGTATCTGCTACCGACGACCTGAAAGCTGCCAAATCCAAAATGCAGCAGGAATGGATCGCCAATGGTTGCCGATTGGCCTGGCTGATAGACCCGCACGGTCAAACGGTTCACATTTACCGCGAAAACGGCGAAATTCAGATTGTAATCGGCTTTGATAAAAAACTTTCGGGAGAAAACGTCTTAGAAGGCTTCGAGTTAGAGTTATCCCCACTGAAAATGTAGGTTTTCGAGTTTTTGATTGACCGGAACTTCCTGGGGCAAAGCTTCAAATCGATAACCCAAATTGGAGTAATGGTCCAATAGGTGCGGCAATACATAACTCATATTTCGCCACGCTTTGAGGCTGTCATGAAGCACAACGATGGAACCCGAACAGGTATGTTGCAGTGTTTTTTCGAGGCAACGCTCGGGTGAGAGGTATCTTTCAAAATCTCCCGTCAATACATCCCACATCACGATGTGGTAGTTTTTCAACAACGGCTTAGCCTGACTCAATTTGATACGGCCATAAGGAGGGCGAAAAAGATTGGTTTGGATAGGCAACACTTCACGGCATTGCGCTACGTTTTCCCAATACAGTTCATCTTCAGTGTTCCATCCTTTGAGGTGATTGAAAGTGTGATTCCCGATGCTATGGCCTTTTGCAATCAGCTTTGCAAAAATATCTGGGTGCTTTTGTACATTATCTCCGATGCAGAAAAACGTACCTTTCGCCCCAAAACTTTCTAATTTTTCCAGTACCCACTCGGTTACGTACGGAATCGGGCCATCATCAAAAGTAAGATAAATTACCTTTTCTTCGGTGGGAATATTCCACACAAAAGGAGCATAAAAGGCTTTTAACAAACGCGGTGATTTATGAACAAACAATGGGATCATAGCTGCGAACCATTAAAAATGCGTCAGTTGAGATTCTGTTTTTTCAACGTAGTCTTCTCCCTTTCCATTCATACCCTTTACGCTGAGCGGTCAATCCAAAAAACAACACATAAAGCGGATAAAAAAGTTGCACTAAAGGAATATAGACCACCAGTCTTTTTTTACCCAAAAATCTGATAATCAAACTTAAAAACAAAAATTCAGGCAAATATTTTATTAGTAGAATTGTATTAAAACCTATATTCATCCTATTTCCACTCACTGCTTTAATCAACACAATAAGAGTAATCAGATTCACCAGAAAGATAAAAACCGCCACCAACATCGTAGTCACTCGTTTGTTTACTGCCCACTTGCTTGCCCAACGAATCCTTTGCCGGTAAAACGCCTGCCAACTTTCCTGCGGTTTTGTACGAACGATGGCGTCTTTATGCTTTAAAAAACAGATATGATTTCCGTACCTCAGATGGATCTTTTGGAGCAAAAACTCATCGTCTCCCGAGGCAATGTGATCTACTCCCGCATAGCCACCCACTTCTTCAAAAGCAGTTCGTTCGTAGGCGAGATTGGCTCCGTTGCACATGGTAGGATGTCCCGCTTCGAGCAAACTTGCTCCTGCTCCTATCAAACTGGCAAACTCAATCGTTTGCAGCATGTTCCCTCCCCAAGTGGGGAGGGCCAGGACGGTCCGCCGCGCGGTGGGGCTATCCAAAAACGTAACGGGCCCGCTGATAAACTTGGCTCCCGTTTGGAGGTAGATTTGTACAATCGTTTCCAACCATCGCTCCCCTACTCGACAATCGCCGTCCGTAGTCACTATCAATTGTCCCGATGCCTTTTTTAAAGCTTCCGTAATGGCCTTTTTTTTGGGGGAACTGACGGGAACATCCGCTAACGAAATCAATTTTAAGTCAATCTGATTCAGTGCTTTATAGTGAATTACAATTTCAGCCGTTGAATCCGTTGAAGCATCGTCCACAATAATCACCTCAATGTGTTTTCCCGGCAATGACTGTTTTACCAAGTCATCTAACAGCACGCCGATGTTGGCGGCTTCGTTGCGAACAGGAATAATAACAGAAACTTTGAAATGCAAAGGCACGGGGACCGAAAGTGTTGGGCGGTTGGGAATACGAAGCCATTGCCAACACAGCCAAAAGCAGGCGAGAGCATACAGAGAAATAAAGAATCCAAAAGCATAAATCATACTTTGTGCTATACTTTCAGGGCGGTTTCGTGCTTAATTTCGCTCATTACAAAGATACTGTGTGTATTGCCGATACTATCCAATGCCCCCAATTTTTCCATCAGAAAACGCTGGTATTCAGGCATATCATTGACTACTACTTTAAGCATAAAATCATATTCGCCCGAAATGTTATAACATTCCATTACTTCTTCAAAAGTCATAACGGCCGAAACAAACTTTTCACCATTGGCGCGGCTGTGTTCTTTCAACGATACATTACAAAAAGCAATCAGGTTTCGACCTATTTTTTCTCGATTGACCAATGCCACGTATTTCTTGATTACTTCTTCCCGCTCCAGTTTGCGTACTCGCTCATACACCGGAGTGTACGATAAATTCAATTGAGTTGCCAACTCCTTGGTGGTCAATAGGGCATTTTGCTGTAGATAGCGTAAAATGCCTCGGTCTGTATTGTCTAATTTATACATAGTGGTAAAGCATATCAAGTAGAAACAATAAATAATTACTAACGAATACTACAATTATAGACATATAGTCTAACAATCAAAAGAATTATCCTTATTTTATCTACAAACGTCTCTACTAAAGGAATTGGTATTTTATCCTGACATTTCAGAAAAACCCCTCAAAGTGAGGAACATTTTCCCCAAAAACCCGTGAGGTATAGATTTTTTACTGTTAAAAGAAACCAATTTTCATACAACCATGAAAGTAAGAAGCATATTTTTAATCGCAGCCTATATCAGTGTTTTAACGGTTTCAACCATTGAAATGGCAGAAGCGCAGCAGTCAAGCAAGAAAAAAACGACTACTTCTAAAAAGGCTAAGCTAAAAAAATCACAGAAAGGCGCTTTGATTGGCGTAGGTGCAGGAGCAATCATTGGGGGGCTTATTGGTAAAAACAATAAAAATACCGCCATTGGGGCTATTATCAGCGCTACTGTCGGAGGAGCTACGGGAGCAATCATCGGTCAACACATGGACAAACAGGCCGAAAAACTTCGTGAAGATTTGGGTACCGTTGCCCGGGTTGAACGTGTTGGCGAAGGAGTAAAATTAACCTTTGACAATGCATTACTCTTTGACTTCGGTTCTTTTTTGCTCCGCACCGAAACGCAGGAAAGTCTCAAAAAGATGGCACAAACGCTTAATAATGACCCAAATACCCATTTATTGGTGGAAGGTCACACCGACAACGTGGGCTCAACAACTTTCAACCGGGAACTTTCGGACAAACGTGCCCAAGCTGTTTCCAACTTTTTAGTGTCTCAAGACGTAGCTACTACCCGTTTTAAAGTAGTTGGACAAGGCGAAGCAAGCCCTGTATCCAGCAATAATACGGAAACGGGTCGTCAGCAAAACCGACGGGTTGAGATTGCACTTTACGCCAGTGAAGAAATGAAAAAAGCCGCCCAAAACGGTGCCATCAGCCTTAAATAATATCTTGTAGAATTGACTTGTGAAGCTGATTATCAGCTTCACAAGTCAATTAAAATACTTCCTTTCTAATTCACACTAATTATTAATCAAAACAGTAAAACCATGAAAATCAAACCATTTGCATACACATTTGCTATCGCAGCAGGACTGCTTTGTTCAGTTCAATTTGTCCAAGCCCAAACAGAAGTAAGGGGGCGCACAGGTATCCGTGGTGGTTTCAATGCCTCCAATCTTTACGTCAAAGATGTGACCGATCGCAATCCGCGTTATGGGTTTCACGCGGGTCTTTTTACCCAAATACCCATCATTAAAGGATTTTTGTATCTGCAACCTGAAATAAACTATACTACCAAAGGAGTAACGGCCCGCTACAACATTCTGAATACATTCAGCGGCGAGAATTCATTTAAGTTGGATTATATCGAAGTACCGGTACTTGCTACCATTAAATTGGGCAATTTTGTGGACCTTCACGGCGGTGTGTACGGAGGTTTTCTGACAAATGCTTCTGTGGAAAGTAAGGGAGATGCCGGATTCGGTTCCACTACCCTCGACCGAGACAATTATAACAACTTCGACTATGGTCTTGCCGCCGGTTTAAGCATCTATTTCGGTCATTTTATGTTGGGAACACGCTACAACTATGGCTTACGTCCCGTTGCAAATACCACTGCCGCTAAACTATTTTTGGGCGATTCCAAAAACTCTGCCGCTCAGGTTTCCCTTGGCATAACGTTCTAAAAATAGATAGCTTTTGCCGAAACCCCTGTTCGATTCCAATTCGAGCAGGGGTTTTTCGTGTAGACAAAATATCTATTTACTAAAATTTTACAAAGCCGTAAACCAAAGAAGTTAAACAAAAAAAACGCTTCCCCCAACAAATTATCTGATTTTTACAAACAATTGCCAATAATCATCTACAACGATATATAATCCAGTCTATTTGTCTTAATTTTGTACGTTTCAAAGAAGTTCAGCAATCCGTTTCGATGACCAAAAGCGTACAGATACTGTTAATAAGCCTTATGAGTTGGGGAGCCATGGCACAACAAACCATTCCAAGCAGTTTTCGTTCTCGCAGGGTCGTTAAAAAGCAGAGTGTTATTCTGAAAGAAGAGTTTGAACAAAAAAAGTTAACCTGGGGCAGTCCGGTTTATCTCCGAATTTTTAAGGATAAGAGCACGCTGGAAGTCTGGGTAGAAACAGGCAATGCATATACACGCTTTAAAGAGTACCCAATCTGTTATTTTTCGGGCAACTTAGGCCCAAAGATGAAAGAAGGCGACCGTCAGGCTCCCGAAGGATTTTACGAGGTAACACCGGCCCAATTGAATCCAAAAAGCGATTACCATTTGTCTTTTAATCTGGGCTATCCAAATGCTTACGACCTTGCTCATAATTACACAGGCAGTGCGCTGATGGTTCACGGAAATTGCGTTTCGGTCGGTTGCTACGCCATGACGGATGAACGCATTGAGGAAATTTACACACTCGTGCAAACGGCCTTTCAACACGGTCAAAAAGTAGTGTCCGTCCATGCGTTTCCTTTTGAAATGACGGAACAAAATCTGGCTACCTACATTGACCGGCCTGAATATGATTTTTGGGAGAATTTAAGAGAAGGATACGCTTTGTTCGTAAAAAACGCCCTTCCACCCCGCGTGAACGTGAAAGATAAAAAGTATGTTTTTGAGTGAAACTGCTCCAAAAGAGCAAAATATAGTTCGTACAATGCAAAACACTGACATCCAAGAAATTCTCAAATCCCGTATCCTCGTGCTTGACGGCGCGATGGGTTCGATGATTCAACGTTATAATCTGACCGACGCTGATTATCGCGGGGAGCGGTTCAAAGATTTTCCGCATGAAGTAAAGGGCAACAACGACTTACTGTCGCTGACGCGTCCTGACGTGATTCGGGAAATCCACGAAGCCTATCTCGAATCAGGTGCCGATATCATTGAAACCAACACCTTCAGCGGTACGTCCATCGCCATGGCCGATTACCACATGGAAGATTTGGTGTATGAACTCAATTTCGAATCAGCTCGTTTGGCACGCGAAGCATGCGATAAATACACGGCCCTGAATCCTGATAAACCCCGCTTCGTAGCCGGTTCCATCGGGCCCACCAACCGTACTCTTTCGCTTTCGCCCGACGTAAACGACCCAGGCTATCGTGCCGTAACATTCGACGAGTTGGTTGAAGCCTACACCGAGCAGGTGCGTGGTTTGGTGGATGGCGGTGCGGATGTACTTTTGATAGAAACGATTTTTGACACCCTCAATGCCAAAGCCGCGTTGTTTGCCGTTGATTTATATTTCAAAAACGCAGGAAAGGCCCCGTTGCAGGTCATGATTTCGGGTACCATTACGGATGCCTCAGGTCGTACGCTTTCCGGACAAACCACCGAAGCCTTCCTGACTTCCATTTCGCACATCCCTTTGCTTTCAGTAGGGTTGAACTGTGCGTTGGGAGCCGATTTAATGCGTCCTTACGTACAGACATTGGCCCAAAAAGCTCCGTTCATGACGTCGGCGCACCCCAATGCGGGCTTGCCTAACGAAATGGGCGAATACGATCAAAGCCCCAAAGAAATGGCGGAAATTGTAGAAGGATTTTTGAAAGATAATTTTCTTAATATCATCGGAGGTTGTTGCGGAACCACACCTGCCCACATCAAGGCGATTGCCGAGGTCACATCCAACTACTCGCCACGTATCGTTCCCGAAGCCGACCATATTCAGAAATTATCCGGTTTAGAGCCGTTTAACATTACTGAAAACATCAATTTTGTCAACGTTGGCGAACGTTGTAATGTCACGGGTTCTAAAAAATTCGCCCGTTTGATTCGCGAAGGAAATTATGACGCGGCCCTTGCTATCGCGCGTGAACAGGTTGAAAACGGTGCCCAAATCATCGACATCAACTTGGACGAAGGGATGATTGACGGTGTTCAGGCCATGAATAAATTCTGTAATCTGCTCATGGCCGAGCCTGATATTGCCCGCGTTCCTTTCATGGTGGATTCGTCGAAGTGGGAAGTGATTGAATCGGGTTTGAAATGTTTGCAGGGCAAAGCCATTGTGAACTCCATTTCGTTGAAAGAAGGAGAAGAAAAATTCATTGAATCTGCCCAAAAAGTAAAACGCTACGGCGCGGCAGTAGTCGTGATGGCGTTTGACGAACAGGGACAGGCCGATAACTACGAACGCCGCATTCAGATTTGCGAACGGGCGTATTGGATCTTGGTCAACAAAGTTGGATTTGCCCCCCAAGACATTGTTTTCGACCCCAATATCCTGACCGTTGGGACAGGAATTGAAGAGCATAACAACTACGCGGTGGACTTTATCAATGCCACGCGCTGGATCAAAGAACACTTGCCGTACGCCAAAGTAAGTGGTGGTGTGTCCAATGTATCGTTTTCGTTTCGGGGCAATGAACCAGTACGGGAGGCGATTCACACCGTATTTTTATACTACGCCATCAAAGCGGGTATGGATATGGGTATCGTAAACGCCGGTCAATTAGGCGTGTACGACGACCTGCCTAAAGATTTGTTGGAACATTGCGAAGACCTGATTCTGAACCGCCGCCCGGATGCTGCCGAACGCATGGTGACTTTTGCCGAAACGTTCAAATCAAAAGGCAAAGAAATCGTGGTGGACAACGCATGGCGTGAGCAATCTGTTTCAAAAAGATTAGAGCACGCCCTCATTAAAGGTTTGACCGAATTCATTGATGAAGACGTGGAAGAAGCTCGTCAGGGCGTTGAAAAACCGTTGCACGTCATCGAAGGACCGCTCATGGATGGCATGAATGTGGTGGGCGATTTGTTTGGTGAAGGAAAAATGTTTTTGCCCCAAGTCGTAAAATCGGCGAGGGTAATGAAAAAAGCCGTTGCCTATCTCCTCCCCTATATTGAAGAGGAAAAATTAGCCTTTCCGTCGGAAACGGAGGTTTCTACTTCCAAAATATTATTGGCTACGGTAAAAGGTGACGTACACGACATCGGCAAAAATATCGTCGGTGTGGTATTAGGTTGTAACAATTACGAAATCATTGACCTCGGCGTCATGGTGCCGACCGACAAGATTTTGGCCGCCGCCAAGGAACACAACGTGGACATCATCGGACTTTCAGGTTTGATTACCCCTTCGCTGGATGAAATGGTGGGTGTAGCCAAAGAAATGGAACGCCAAGGATTCAAAGTACCGTTGTTGATTGGCGGGGCTACCACTTCGCGTATTCACACCGCCGTGAAAATTGACCCGCACTATTCAGGGCCAGTGATTCACGTCTTGGATGCCAGTCGTGCGGTGCCCGTAGCAGGGAAATTGACCCAAAACGAAACTACTTTTGCCGATACATTGGCCGATATTAAGAAAGAATACGCCAAACTGCGCGAAGACCACGCCAAACGTCAGCAGATAAAAGAAGCACTGAACATCGAAGCCGCTCGTGCCAACAAAACCAAAATTGACTGGACGTCGTTTCAACCCACGAAACCTAAATTCTTGGGAAACAAATACTTCTACGACTATCCGCTCGAAGAAATCGCAAAATTTATTGACTGGACGCCTTTCTTCCAAACGTGGCAATTGCACGGCAAATACCCTGCTATTTTCAATGACAAAGTCGTAGGCCAGGAAGCTAAAAAATTGTATGACGACGCTAACGCGATGTTGGCTAACATCATCAAAAATAAATCGTTGAAAGCCAATGCAGTCATTGGTTTTTATCCTGCCAATTCAGTCGGCGATGACATCGTTTTGCACGATTTTGAAGAAGTGGAAGTAGGTTTTGCAGGACAGGGACAACAGAAACGTACGGAATACCGAGTTACAAACCCAGAGACACAACATACCGTAGAGACGCAAGATTTTCGGTCCGCCGTTGCGGCGTCTCTACAACCAACGCAAACCGTATTGCATCACCTGCGTCAGCAAAACCAAAAGGCGGCCAATTTGCCTAATTTGTGTTTGTCGGATTACATCATGCCACTTAACTCCCTCCCTTCAGGGGAGGGTCGGGGCGGGGTTTCGGACTACATCGGGGCATTTGCCGTAACGGCAGGTACCGGAATTGAAGCCTTATTGGAGAAATACGAAGCCGACCACGACGATTACAACAGCATTCTGCTCAAAGCAATTGCTGACCGTTTGGCCGAAGCCTTTACCGAACTCATGCACGAACGCGTTCGCAAAGAGTTTTGGGGATATGTGAAAGACGAAACGCTTTCCAATGAAGAATTGATTGCTGAAAAATACCAGGGCATTCGCCCGGCACCAGGCTACCCCGCCTGTCCGGAACATACCGAAAAACGTACCTTGTTTGATTTGTTAGATGCGGAATTTCGTATAGGCATTCACCTTACGGAGAGTTTTGCCATGTATCCCGCAAGTTCAGTAAGCGGGTGGTATTTTGCACATCCGGATTCGCGGTATTTTGCCCTCGGCAAAATCGCCAAAGACCAAGTGGAAGACTACGCCGCCCGCAAAGGGATGACAGTCGTAGAAGCTGAAAAATGGTTGTCGCCCGTGTTGAATTATGATTAATTAAAACGGCAACGAGGTTTAGAAAGACACAACGTCGGCGAGGTTTAAAACCTCGCCGACGTTAATCGCCGACGTTAATTGATTTTACAGCTTGATTTTCCCGTACTCCCCTTCATCGTATTCTTCGCCGGTCACCAATGCTTTTGCCATGTTGAACAAAACTACCATTTTGCTCGACGAACTGTCCCAATATTCGATGGAATGAGGCGCAATTTTAATCAATACCAATTCGGGATCGTCTTTCCCTTCCGGAAACCATACTTTTACGAACGGATTCCATAATTCATCTATTTTTTTGCGGTCAGTGACAATTTTTGCGGTACCCATGGCGCACAGGTACGTATTATCATAAGGCTCAGAGTAACAGACACATACATTGGAATCGTCTTCTATATCGTCAATTTTCTGCGAAGATTCCCGAGAAAAGAACCAAATAGCTCCGTCTTTATCCACATCAGAAGTCCCCATTGGACGGCTGTGAATTTGTCCGTTGGCAGTATGAGTGCACAACATCGCAACGCGAATGTCCTTCACCATTTCTTTAAAATCGTCCTTTGTTTTCGTCGTTTCTTTTACCTTTTCCATGATTTTTGTGTTTACACAGTGGCACATTTACCATAGTCAGTAAAAGAAGTATGCCAATTCATTCATAGTTGCCTTTGGTTGAAAACCGGCTAAATTTGGGAAATACGTTCCACCATAAAGTCCAATGTAAATGACATTTAGTAGCTTTGCCAACTTCATTTTTCATTTATTTCCTCAAACCAAAAATTACAGTTCATGATTGCCGTTATCCAGCGCGTTTCCGAAGCTTCCGTTACGATTGAAGGCCAAATAAAAGGGAAAATTGGTTTAGGTTTTTTGATTCTGTTGGGCATTACCCACACTGATACACTCGAAGACTTAGAATGGTTGGCCCGAAAAATTGTAGGAATGCGAATATTTGGAGATGCCGAAGGAAAGATGAACCTTGACCTGAAAGCTGTCAGCGGCAACATTCTACTTATCAGCCAATTTACCCTTCATGCCAATACCAAAAAGGGAAATCGACCTTCATTTATCGAAGCGGCCCGCCCCGAAGTGGCTATTCCTTTGTACGAAAAAATGATTCAACAACTCTCTCAAGAGCTCGGACAGCCCATTCAAACGGGCGAATTTGGAGCCGATATGAAAGTAGCACTCCTCAACGACGGCCCGGTTACGATTGTGATAGATTCCAAAAATCGGATGTAAGTTTGAATGTCTAAAAACCACTTAATGGGTATTAAAAATCTCTACAAATACCCCTTCAATTTCTACACATCTATCTGTATATCTACACTTCCTTAAAATCTTGCAATGCTTGTTTTGTTCAGGACGTACTGTTGATTGAAAACCAATCAAACATGCGTAATGAACAAAATACTACCCATTATTCTCGCAGCCTGTTTTTGGGCTTTTAGCCAATCCGCTTGGGCTCAAAATCAACCCAAAAATGGGGAAATCATCATTAAAGATGCGTTTTATGACAACAAACGACTTGATGTCATTCTGCAAGACCTTCAAAAAAAGTACGGTTTTGCGTTTGAATACGACTCGGAAGCCTTAAAAAGGCTGAGTGTTTCTTTCTGGTTTGTCAATACAAAGATTACGGAAGGACTCAAAAAACTGATCAAACAGGAAAAACTTGATTTGAAATTTTACGTCAATGCCGTTGGTGCCATTGTATTTATTCCAAAAACACAGTTTGTGAGTGAAAAAGACATTGGCTTTACTAAATCGGAAGCGCAACCTACCAAAACCAATTTTACGCTTTCGGGGAAATTGACAGACGGCAAAACGGGCGAAAGCCTACCCTTTGCAGGGATCAGTTTTCGGAAAGCCAACAAATTGATGGGTGCGCAAACCAACGTGGATGGACTCTTTACGCTGATGAATGTTCCGTCTGATACCAGTACGTTGTTTATCAGCTACGTAGGCTACCAATCTAAGTATTATTACTTAAAGCCTGGTATATCTGTCACCGATTTGGCCATAACCCTTGAGCCCGAATCCCTGTCTTTGGAAGAAATGACGATTTCGGCCAACAAAACCGAAGTTTTGAAAGCCAACGAAGTGGTTGGGATGATAAAAATGACGCCCAAAAATATCGCTAAACTTCCCAACGTAGGCGAACGAGACCCTTTTCGGGCGTTTCAATTGATGCCCGGCGTGAGTGCCTCCAATGAATCCTCTTCGGGTTTATACGTACGGGGAGGTACTCCTGACCAAACCCTGGTACTTTATGACGGCTTCACGGTCTATCACGTAGATCACTTGTTTGGGTTTTTCTCGGCCTTCAACTATAACGCAATTAAAGATATTCAGCTTTATAAAGGCGGATTTGATGCCAAATTTGGGGGGAGAATCTCGGCCGTAGCCGAAATTACCGGCAAAGAGGGTAATAAGAAAGAAGTGAACGCTGGGGCAGACGTCAATATGTTGAGCGCCAATGCCTACTTTGAAGCTCCTTTGAACAAGAAAACAACGTTTCTTTTTGCAGGAAGGCGCTCGTGGAAAGGACCATTATACAAAAAAATATTCAACCGTTTTTCGAAAGAGGATACCCAAACCTCGGGAGGCTTTCCTGGGGGAGGCGGTGGTAGTCCCTTTGGGGCTTTCGCCCAAAATCAAACGGCCAACTCTTACTTCTACGACCTGAATTCCAAACTCACGTTTCGGCCCAATAAACAAGGACGTCTTTTCACTGAGTTTTTACAATGGTACCGACGACATGGACAACTCTACCAGTTCCAGCTTCGGAGGCGGCAGTCCTTTTGGGGGTTCGTCAGGTGGCGGAGATTTTGGGGGACTCAACAGCAACACGAGCGACGTATCTCGTTGGGGAAATTTAGGAAGCAGCTTCAAATGGTCGCGCAAATGGACCGATAAATTGTACAGCAACAGCCTGTTGAGTTATTCCAACTATTACAGCAATCGCGACAATAGCCGCAACATAAGCATTACGCGAGACAGCCAAACAACCAATATTAAAATAGGGCAAATTGAAGATAATAACCTGACCGATCTGACGGCAAAAATGGATTTTGAATACAAACTAACCCCTCATCATCAGCTTGATTTTGGCCTTCAGTACACCCTAAACCGCATTGAGTATTCGTACAGTCAAAACGACACCATTAAAGTCCTGGACCGGGACGACAGGGGAAGCACCTTAACAGCTTACGTACAAGACCAAATCAACTTATTGGATGGTAAAATCCAACTCAAACCGGGTCTGAGACTCACCCACTTTGACGTGACCAATAAAAACTACCTTGAGCCCCGGTTCTCGGCCAATTATCAACTCAATGACCGAATCAAGTTAAAAGCCGCCACGAGTATTTATACTAAATAAGAATTAAGGTGTCGTATATTTGCGAAATGGACTATGTATCAAAAATAAAGGAAGACGTTGAAATTCTTTTGGAGTCGGAAAAAAAGTGTAGCATGGCCTTGTTGCGCGA
>NZ_JAIXST010000034.1 GCF_027484545.1 Runella sp.
CAACCATATTCGTAGTATCATTCGGAGGGCCTTTGGTTACGTAGATTTTGCAGCCCTTCGTTTGCGGGTATTAACCGAGTGCGGGTGTAGTCCGTAATAATTTTCTAAGAACTTCATCTGTTAATTCTTTAAAGCCATCGACTGGGGTTTTAAATTTAAACATTAAAACAGATTTAGTAAGTGCAATAAAAAGCTTTTTGAAGTCTATTTTTACAACTTTATTGTACCACTTTATAGGTCGATTTACGGAAACAAAAGTCGTATCCTGCATTGAATTGATTGTATTTAAGGATTATAACAAAGGTTTAGCCAAAAATAGCATATTCCTTTTTAATGCCCTAAAAACATCGTCGTAGAACATATATAAACGTTAATACATTAAAGATTTTATGGTGATTTTGCCTCATTACTCCCAAAAATTTGGCTTCCTTTGACGAAAATCCTACTTTTAGGACATGCTCGTGCGTATATTGTTGAGGAAAAAGGCAGGATTATGAAAAATAACTCATAATCGGGCAGTTAGTCCATAAACTTCGTTTACATAACTTCTTACTTATTTAACCCTTTGGGTCTTATGCGTCTTACAGCCAATCTTCTCAATGTATTTGACCATGTAATTTCTTATGCCGAAATTGAAATCGAAGACAAACGAATTGTCAATGTAACTATTTTGGGAGCGGAAAAAGTAGGGGCGCCTTATGTCATGCCTGGTTTTGTGGATGCGCACGTCCACATCGAAAGTTCTATGCTGACACCGGCTCAATTTGCGCGGCTGGCGGTGGTGCATGGTACGGTCGCTACCGTGTCTGACCCGCACGAGATTGGGAATGTATTGGGCGTCAAAGGAGTAGAGTACATGATTGAAGACGGAAAGCGGGTGCCGTTCAAGTTTTGTTTTGGGGCTCCTTCCTGCGTTCCGGCTACTACGTTTGAGACGGCAGGTGCGACTATTTCGGTGAAAGAAGTGCGGCAACTATTGGCATTGAAAGAGATTGGATACTTGGCTGAAATGATGAATTTTCCTGGGGTATTGCACGAAGACCCCGAGGTAATGATGAAAATTCAATGGGCAAAAGCGTTTAACAAACCCGTAGACGGTCATGCACCGGGTCTGCGGGGAGAAGTGGCCAAAAAATACATTGAGGCAGGCATCAGTACTGACCATGAGTGTTTTACCTACGAGGAAGCATTGGATAAACTTCAATTAGGACTTGATTATATTCTGATTCGTGAAGGAAGTGCGGCCAAAAACTTTGAAGCATTAATTCTGCTTATGGCCGATTATCCGACGCGACTTATGTTTTGCTCCGACGACAAACACCCGGATAATCTCGTTGCAGGTCACATCAATCAGTTGGTAAAACGTGCTTTGGCCAAAGGACATAAGCTCTTTGATGTTTTGAGAGTAGCCTGTCTCAATCCTGCCTTGCATTATCGCCTTCCCGTGGGGCTGTTGCGGGAAGGCGATCCGGCCGATTTTATTGTGGTGGATAATTTGGAAGATTTTAACGTACTGGAAACCTACATCAACGGGCAAAAGGTAGCCGAGCGCGGTGTCTCGTTTCTTCCTGATTTGCGGAGTCCGATGGTGAATCAGTTTGATTGTCAGCCCTGTCAGTCGGCTGACTTGGCAGTAGAAGCACCTGCTGAGCACGTAAGGTTGAAAGTAATAGAGGCGTTGGATGGGCAGTTGATTACCAATGCTTTGGAATTTCCTGCTCGGATTGTAAATGGAACCATTGTGCCCGATGTTGAAAATGATATTTTGAAAATAGTGGTTGTCAATCGCTATCATCCAGCACCCGTGGCAGTGGGATTTATCAAAAATTTTGGTCTGAAAGAAGGGGCTATTGCGTCGTCGGTAGCGCATGATTCGCACAATATCATCGCTGTGGGGTGCGATGATGAAAGCTTGGCCCGAGCTATCAATTTGGTCATTGAGGCAAAAGGCGGAGTCAGTGCAATACAGGACGACAAAACCGCGTTTTTATTAGCGCTGCCTATAGCGGGACTGATGTCTGATGAGGATGGATACGAGGTTGCACGACAATATACAGCGATTGATGATTTTGTTAAAAAAATATTAAAATCTTCGCTGACTTCTCCCTTTATGACACTCTCTTTTATGGCATTACTGGTAATTCCTTCTCTGAAAATGAGTGACTTAGGGATTTTTGATGGGCAAAGTTTCAATTTTGCCAAATATTATTTTGAAAATTAATTGTAAAAAAAACACTTTTTATTTTGCAACTTATTATAAAGAAAATTACATTTGAGTCGTGATTGTTTCTCAACCCCAAACCCCTCCCCCCAATGCCCCGGTTTCATCTAACTACCCAAGAAGAGGTAACGCTCTGGAATCAGTTCCGTCAGGACGACGAAGCCTCATTCGCAAAACTTTACCAATGCTACGTTCAACTTTTGTACAACTATTGTACACAATTTAGCGCCGACAAAGCATTGATTAAGGATTGTATCCACGATTTATTTGTGGAGCTTTGGCAGCATCGCCGTACACTGGGCGATACGACTTCGGTGCGTTATTATTTGATGGCTTCTATCAAGCGCAAGCTGGTACGTCATCTCAATGCCCAACAAAAAAATACGAGTAGTGAAGAAATTCCACTCGAGTATCACCACTTGTACACTGCTTCGGCAGAGTCGTACGTGATTGCACAGGAAGAATATTTACAAACCAATCGTAACTTGAACGAAGCGATGGAGCGTTTACCACGCCGTCAGCGTGAGGCGATTTTCCTGAAATTTTATGTTAACATGACCAATGAAGAGATTTCTAACTTCATGAAAATCAACATTCAATCGGTTTACAACCTTGTATTTGGTGCTTTGAACAGTATGAAAAAGCAGTTGACTGTAGAGCACGTGATTGTGTAGGAATTAAAAATAGTAGAGAACAACAAAACGCCCGCAGAAATTCATCTGCGGGCGTTTTGTTGTCTATAGCGGGCCTGAGAACGTTTGATATTGTAAAAATGTTAAATTTGTAAAAGAGAAGTATAATCACGCATAAACAACTACTGCAATGACGGCAATTATTGATAAAGCTTTAGTAAAACAAGCACTTAAAGAATTGATTCAAGAAGACCCTGTAACTTTCAAAGCCTTGTTGAAAGAAGTTTTGAATGAGTCTTTTCTTACTGCAAATCAAGAAGAAGATGTAGAAATAGAGCAGCTTATTTATAAAAATTTTGACCGTTATTCAGCCACTTTTAAGGCATTGGCCTGATGCGTTATTTGACAAAAAAGCAGGTTGTTCGGTTTAATAGAGCAACTATTCAAGAGCATGGCGGCAATTTTACGCCTCCCGATAACTTCCTTCACGAAGAAAATTTAGATTATTTAATCGAAGCGGTACAAGCCGAAATGTTTGGCGCACCTTTGTACCCTTCTATTGCCGATAAAGCCGCGCTTTATTGTTACAATATCATCTGCAATCACATCTTCATTGATGGCAACAAACGCACAGGTCTTGCAGCTGCTTTAGTCTTTCTCAACCTAAACGGCTTCGATTTATCTATCAACATAAATGATCATGTCTTAACCGATTTCATTATCAAAATAGCCTCCGGTGAATCCAACTTGGAAGAATGTCGCGAATGGTTTGCAGAAAATAGTGTGGAGTTATAAATCCCCAATAAAAACGGACTCTTAGCGCTCAAGACTTAAACTTCTGCCATACATACCGACAAACATTGACACTTTTTCCTCCCGGCATTATTTCTGAGAAATCAGCCTGCTTTACCCCGCCCACTTTCTCATAAAAAAATCGGGCAGCATGATTGTCTTCGAGGACTTTCAGGTAGAGCTTGGGTTGATTGAAATGTTGAAGACTCCAATTAGACACTTCTTTCATTAAATCCCTACCAATCCCTTTTCCTTTGAAAGAAGGTAATACGTGGAGATTGTCAATAAATGTCCCGAAATTGTCGGTGGAACTTCCGTAGGCACATACAAACCCAACGACTGAATTGTCTATTTCTTTGAGTAGGATGATTTGATGAGCAGGAGGTTCATTTATTTTCTGTGTCCACACCTGAATTCGGTCCGCCAAGACGTGATTGTCTAAATAATCGTCGGTAAGCATACCTCGATAACTGTTTTGCCAGCTCAGGGCGTGCAGGTTAGCGATTGTTTCAATATCGTTGTGAGTGGCTATTCGGAAGTTGTGCATGGTTTTAAGATAAGTAGAATTCAAAAATAATAGAAGTTTGGGAGTCTTTGAAGATAGATTTCTACGAGCGTTTGTATTTTTGTGCCCACTATTAACAAGCCAACCCTATGTCTGCTCCCCTGCCTGAACGAATGCGTCCGCGAAATCTGGATGATTTTATCGGCCAAAAGAAATTAGTAGGTCCTAATGGGGCGCTGCGACGTGCCATTACTAACAACCTCGTTCCGTCTTTGATTTTGTGGGGGCCGTCTGGCGTTGGCAAAACGACGTTGGCGTTGCTGATTGCAGAAACGACCAAGCGTGTATTTTATCCCTTGAGTGCCATTAATTCGGGCGTAAAAGAATTGCGTGAGGTATTGTCGCGGCCTTCGGGGCTTTTTTCGCCCATTGTGTTTATTGATGAAATTCATCGCTATAACAAAAGTCAGCAGGATGCTTTATTGGGAGCGGTTGAAAAGGGACAAATTACGCTCATTGGTGCCACTACTGAAAATCCTTCCTTTGAGATAAATTCCGCTTTGTTGTCGCGCTGTCAGGTATATATTTTGGAAGGTCTGGGGAAAGATGAACTCATTCAAATGCTGCATCAAGCGGTTGAAAAAGACGAAATTCTGAAAACAAAAACCATTCAGTTTGAATCGTATGATGCGCTGTTGCGATTGTCAGGAGGAGATGGGCGTAAACTCTTGAATTTGTTGGAATTGGTTGCCAATGCTCATTTTCAGGAATCACCGATTGTGATTACGGACGAGATGGTGACGGAAGTAGCGCAACAAAATTTAGCCCGTTATGATAAATCGGGGGAGCAGCACTACGACATTGCCTCGGCTTTTATTAAATCCATGCGGGGAAGTGATCCCAATGCGGCGCTTTATTGGATGGCACGTATGATAAAAGCGGGCGAAGACCCCGAGTTCATCGCGCGTCGGATGTTGATTTTGGCATCGGAAGACATTGGAAATGCGAATCCAACGGCGGTGATTATGGCCAATGCGTGTCTGCAGGCCGTGAAGGCGATTGGGTATCCCGAATGTAGAATCGTGTTGGGGCAAGTGGTGGTTTATTTGGCGACTTCTCCCAAAAGTAACGCGAGTTATTTGGCGATTGATGAAGCCTTGGCTTTGGCCGAAAAAACGGCGCATTTACCTGTCCCTCTGCATTTACGAAATGCTCCCACCAAATTGATGAAGGAGATCGGTTATGGTAAAAACTACCAATACGCTCATGATTTTGAAGGAAATTTTACTCCGCTTGACTTTTTGCCCGACGAATTGAAAGGAACGAAACTCTATCAACCAGGGCAAAATGCCCGCGAAAACGAAATCCGTAAACAATTGCAAAAATGGTGGGGCGAATGGTACGGCTATTAAAACGATTCTTAGTTCTGGCCCCTTGGGGTGTTTTAGTAGCTTCCTTGATTGGTTTTGCGGGAAAATACAGCCGTTGGTTTGACCATTTTTCCAATTTTCGGGTACAGTACTTGCTGCTGAGTATGGCGCTTTTGGTTTACTTTTTAGTGAAAAAACAGCGTGCAGGAATGGCAATCAGTTTCGTAAGCCTATTGCTGAATGCCTGGTTGGTCGTGAATTGGTTTGACACTTCTCGAAGGAACAGCGATTTAAAAGCCGACTTTCGAATTTTTCACGCCAATGTGCTTTTCAAAAACTTAGATTATTTGCCTGTAACAAAACAGATTCAGGAAGAAAAGCCCGATTTTATTTCCATCAATGAAGCAACACCGGCGTTTATCAATCATTTCCGAAAGGCACTTGCGGAAGAATATCCGTATACTTTTTACGTAGTTGCTAAAAACAATACCAAAGTGTTGGTAGGAAGCCGGACGCCTTTTGTTGTGGATTCTGTGGCGAGTTTTGGCGTGAAAGGAGTACTGAAACTGACGACTTTGGTAAAGGGGAAACCGCTGATCATTATTGCCTGTCATGCGTATAATCCGTTGGTTTTAGCCGATTTTGAGATGCGGAATGAGCAATTGAAACAGATGGCTCGTTTGGTAAAAAAACAAATCAACCCAACGCTCGTTGTGGGGGACCTTAACATTACACCTTGGTCGGCTTTCTATGAGGATTTTATTGTAGAGTCGGGCTTGATAAACTGTCGACAGGGTTTTGGATTAAATCCTACTTGGCCCTCTTGGTTTTTTCCCATGTGGATTCCCATTGACCATTGCCTGATTAACAATCAATTGGAAACAGCCGATTTTCGAGTCGGGAAGTACAACAAATCCGATCACTTACCTGTTATCATTGATTTACGTTTTATTGATTCTTCGACTTCATCCGGGCGATAGCCGTTTGTGTGTGTGTTGACAAAACCAAGCTTCCACTTAGGGCGGCCCGTTCCAAAAGAAGCGTATCCCATTGTTCGGTACCTTCCCAAAACACCTTTTTTAATTTGTGCAATGCATCGGGATTGTATTGAATAAGTTGTTGGGCAAAGGCTTCTATGGCCGCATCCATAGCTTCTGTATTTTCATAGACCTCAGAAAACAGGCCTTTCTCTTTGGCCCAAGCGGCTTCGTAGAAAGTAGGGGCGTTGAGGGTCATTTGGGAAAAAGAGGCGATTCCAATTTTTCGCTCAATGGCAGGGCCTACCACAAAAGGCCCAATCCCAATCAGCAATTCACTGAGGCGAACAGCGGCATGTTGGGTGGCAAAACAGTAATCAGTGGCCGCGGCCAAACCAACCCCTCCGCCCACGGCTTTGCCCTGTACCCGTCCAATAATAAGAACCGGAGAACAGCGGCAGGCATTGATGACTTTGGCAAAGCCCGAAAAAAAAGTCAGGCCTTCGGCTTCGGTTTGAATAGAAGCTAATTCGTCAAAACTCGCTCCTGCACAGAAAGTACGGTCACCGCCGCTTTTGAGAATGATGATTTTTGCGTTGGGATTTTGCCCCGTTTGCTCAATGGTATCTGCCAGCAATTGCAAAAGATGCCCCGGCAGGGAGTTTTGAGCCGGATGAAAAAAAGTAACGGTTGCAATACCCTCGGGAGAAAGGTCGGTGGTGACGTAAGGGCTCATCAGGGAATTATCTTTTTCGTCTTGCTCTTTTTTCGTAGGGCATGTACCAGCACTTGTTGGGGTCTTGGGGCTTGCGGTGAAAAAAGGGCGCATACAGGCCAAAGTAAAAATCCAAGCCTTGCGGTTTGCCAATGTCGATGATACCGCCCAAGTGGTCGGTGCCGATAATGACCGGTCCCAAACGCGCCGCCAAACCCACCGCAAAAACGCGGTAATTGTCTATCATAGACACCGGTATGGCCACTTCAATCCAGCGCGTTTCGTAACGCGGTGTAACGGCTAAAACAGACTGAGGTTTGATGTCCAAATTGTTATTCCCTCTCAAACTTTGTACTAAAAGGGCATTAACGTACCAGTTTTTTTTGTGATGATAATCAAAACTGATGTTTGCCGCAGTAGGCAATCCAACGGTAAAGGCACGGGCATTTTGATCGGGATTTACCGGTAAAGATTGATTGAGTGCTGTAAGTGCCTTGCTGCTTGTATTGGCTTTGTCAAAAAAGCGGTAAGAAAACTGTTGAGCGTTTTTGTTGACATCAATCTCTCTGACGTAATTCAGATTTTTGTAATGAATAGCCCCTACATCGGTCAATGCCGCCGAAATTCGAAACTTATACTTGCTTTTGTTGGGATCGGGTTCTTTCCCTCCGCGTGGCGCATTCCGTTGAAGTTTTCCAAAATCAGGGCGATATTCATAAACGGCTCCTATGTCGAACCCCCAGCCTGCACCCGCGGATTGTTTCCCAAACAAAAAACCGGGTGAAGGGCTGATATTAGTAAAGGCTTCGTCAGTAGTATAGCCGTATTTGGCTTGTAATAGGGTCGCTGAGATGAATTCACGCTCCCGATTAAGATTGTCAACCAATACGCGATAAGTAGCGTTTTCCATGTCGGCATGAACATTGTACACTCCAACGGCACGCTTGACAGTCGCTCCTATTTTGAGAAAATCTTCGTCATTATCCATGACTACTGCCCCGAAAGTAGCCCCCAACTCTATATAACCATTGGTAGAGAGTTTGGCTGTTTGATTGGTATACCGTTTGTTTTGTAATTCTAATAAATCAGTACCGTATCGTATCACCCGTGCCGTTTCTTCAGATACGTTGGTCATGTTCAATAAATAGCGCGCTCTACTCGTAAGACCAATGGCAAAGCGATTTTTTTTAAATGAATACAAAACAGAAGGCCCGCGCAGGTCACCACCCATGTGAAAATGTTTGGGTTGACCGTTGAGGCGTTCGGCATAGTAGCTATCTCTCCATATAATAAGCCCTCGCTCACTGCGGTATTTTTGAGGAACGGTATTGGTAACAAGGCTTAAAAATGAATAGGGGGCGTCGTAGCGGAGATAGTTGTTGATGACGAAAAAATCGTTGCCAACCAGATTGATGTACAATTTATGACGGGAGTCGGCGGCGTGAGCGGGATTAAGAAAAAGGGCGTTGGTTCCTGCGTAATTACTGGAAGATAAACCCAACCAATGTTGAGCCTGACTTGGAATACAACTGATTATCCCAATAATAATACTAATCAAAAAGCGATGTAACATCCCCAAAATGTGGTGTTAAGTGTTTAGAAAGAAGGCGCTGTGAACATTGGTAAGACAGTATATAATTACTTCCCCAAAATAACGCTAAAAGAAGTTATAAAGTACGATATAATTGTATAAATTCAGAAATGTATTAAGTAATTATCACCGATTTTGATAAATCTCCACAGATAATTTGGCTAAATTCGTGATTTGTCCATATCTTGTTCGGCAAAACAAAAAACTCACCAACGATTCGCCATTATGCAATTTACTTTCAAAGACTACGATACCGAAAAATTCTTCGACGAGATGTTTACGCCCGATGGTAAAATCCGGCCCGGGTATGAAGCTTTTAAACAGAGAGTCGAGCAGTTGAATCAAACTGAACTCATGAATCGCCAGCATACCGCTGAACGTGCCCTGATGTCGATGGGAATCACTTTTAACGTATATTCTGAAGGTGAAGGAACCGAGCGCATTATGCCGCTTGATATTATTCCCAGAGTAGTATCGGGAGAAGATTGGAATAGGACAGAACAAGGCCTTATTCAGCGAATTACGGCTCTGAATATGTTTATTGATGATATTTACAATGATCAAAAAATCCTGAAAGACGGCGTTGTACCGCGCGATTTGATTGAAACTTCCAAGTGTTATTTGGAAGCTTGCCGTGGTCTTAAACCTCCTAAAGGGATTTGGTGCCATATTACGGGAACCGATTTGATTCGTGGCGATGATGGTGAATTTATGGTTTTGGAAGACAACCTTCGTTGTCCGTCGGGAGTATCGTATATGCTCGAAAATCGGGAACTTTCTAAGCAGATTTTCCCCGAAGTATTGGCCCGTACCGGTGTTCGCCCGGTGTCTGATTATCCGGCGCGCTTGTTTGAAATGCTCAAATTCATTGCTGACCGTCCTGATCCCAATATCGTCGTTCTGACGCCGGGAATTTACAATTCAGCTTATTTTGAACACTCTTACTTAGCCCAGCAGATGGGAGTGGAGTTGGTAGATGCCCGGGATTTGGTAGTTTCGGGTGGCTATGTCAAAATGCGGACTACTCGCGGTTTTGAAATTGTTGATGTGATTTATCGCCGTTTGGATGATACATTTCTTGATCCTCAAGTGTTTAACCCTCATTCGTTAATCGGTATTCCGGGTATTTTTGAGGTCTTCAAAAAAGGCCGTGTAGCCCTTGCCAATGCGCCGGGTACAGGAGTCGCCGACGACAAGGTAATTTATGCGTATGTGCCTCGAATCATCAAGTATTATTTAGACCAGGAGGCTATCATTCCTAACGTTCGTACCTACATCTGCCGCGAGCCTGACGATTTGAAATACGTATTGGAAAATATTGAGAATTTGGTGGTGAAAGAAGCCAACGAAGCGGGTGGCTACGGAATGTTGATTGGGCCGAAAGCTACCAAAGAAGAACACGAGATTTTCCGTATAAAAGTGAAAGAAAATCCGCGTAATTACATTGCTCAACCGGTGATCTCATTGTCGAGAGTACCGTGTATTGTGGATGATCACGCTGAAGGCCGCCACGTGGATTTGCGTCCCTACATTCTTTATGGAGATGGTATCAACGTGATTCCGGGCGGATTAACGCGGGTGGCGTTGCGCAAAGGCTCATTGGTTGTCAACTCCTCACAAGGGGGAGGTGGAAAAGATACATGGGTAACGTACTAAACAGTTGCCTGCAATAACATAGATTTCTGATCGTTACAAACGTCCTGCCTGTATTTTTATAATTCAGGCAGGACGTTTATTTTTATGGATAGTTAAAAACAGATTTTACAATGAAACAACTATTGATTTTGAGCTTAAGTATACTGATCACGCTCAGCGCTGTTGCCCAACAGGGAACTTTGGAATATAAAATGATCCTATCAAGAGGACAGGAAAAAGGCATGGTATCGGCCAGTAAAATGATGTTTTCGGGCACTAAAATACGAGTGGAAACCAATATGGCTATTGCCGGGACAACGATTAAACAGGCGATGTTGATGCTTCCTGAAAAGCCAAACGTAATCACCATGTTGGACGAAAGTTCTAAAACGTATCGGGAAGTAAGTACGGGGCAGAAAACGATGGATAAAGTGACTCTCAAAGTGGTTGGTAAAGAAAAAATTCAAAATTTTAATTGCACCCACGTCATTGTTACGACTCAAAATCGCCCAATGGATATGTGGACGACCAAAGACATCAGTGGATACGAAAATATGCTGGCTTACTGGAAATCAAGCATTAGTGGTGGTAATGACCAAATGTATACTGAACTGAAAAAAGCAGGGGCCGAGGGTTTTGTGGTTAAGATGCAGATTCCCGGCAGCATGACCATGGAGTTGGTAAAATACGATGCTAAACCCGTTTCTGCATCGGTATTTACTATTCCGGCAGGATACAAAAAAGGGACCTCTATGGATCCCGAAAAAATGAAAAACATGACCCCCGCCGAAAGACGGAAGGCCATGGAAGAAATGATGAAACAATACGGAGGGAAGCAGTAGCGGGGCCGCCCGTGCGGCAGTTTACAGTTAAAAAAAGTTTACAGGTTATATGCAGTAGGCAGTTAAAAATAGGGTAAATTTTACTGCCTACTGCCTACTGCCTACTGCCTACTGCCTACTGCCTACTGCCTACTGCCTACTGCCTACTGCCTACTTATTTATCTCCAATCTCGTATTTATCGGAATATTTGCGGTACTGACGTTTTTGGCGGTCGTCAAGGTCGGTTTTTCGGCCTCTGATAAAAGCCTGTTCGATGCCGTTGGAACGCATATCCAAAATGTCACCTTTGCAAACTACAAGCGTAGCCATTTTCCCTTTTTCCAACGTACCTACCAGTTTATCAATTCCTAATAGTTTGGCAGGAGTAGAAGTAATCATCTTTAATGCTTCTTCGCGGTCGAGATTTCCGAATCCCGCAGCTGTACCAGCTACAAAAGGAAGATTACGGGTTCGCCAATAGGCTTCGCCGTAGCTAAGGGCCACGGTTACTCCCGCTTTCTGTAAAAGCGCAGGCAACTGATAAGGTTGATACACAGGCTCATCCTGCCGATTAGGCAAACGATGAGTTTCGCCCAATACGACTGCCACATTATTCTCTTTTAAAAAATCGGCAACGCGCAGGGCATCTTCGGCTCCCACAATATTGATTTTTTGTACCCCCTGTTGTTTCGCAAATTTTACGGCTTCTATGATGTCTTTGCTGTTGTCGGCACGGATGTACAGACTTTGGCTTCCGCTGAAAAGCCCTCGCAATGCCTCCAGTTTGAGATTTGTAATGCTTACATTTTTGATTTGACTGTACGCACGAGCATCAGAAAACAGTTGAGTAAGGCTATTGATAATCTCCTGACGACGTGTATTTCGTTGAAGACTCAACGAAAAATCATCGAAGTTGAATTCGCGGGCAAAGTAAGGAGGCCAAGTGAGCCACAAACCATCGTCTTTTTTCAAAGCAGCATCTTCCCAGTTCCAGCCGTCAAGCTCCATCACGGATGAGGAGCCAGAAATCGTACCGCCCTGGGGCGTGGCTTGAGTTAACAGCAAACCATTGTTACGAAGCGTTGGTATCACTTCCGAATCGGTATTGTAAGCAACCAACGCCCGCACACTGGGGTTGAGGTTGCCGGTTTCCTGATTGTCACTGGTAGCGCGTACCGAGCTGATTTCGACCAAACCCGTTGTGGCTCCCATGGCGATGAGCCCCGGATAAAGATGCTTACCTGACACCTCAATTACCTCCGTTTTACTGCGGTCAAATGCCGTGTTGGCATCACCTACCGCTGTAAGAATACCTTTATCAAATACAACGATGCCTTTTTCAATTACGGTTCCATTTCCAACGTGGATGGTTCCTCCTACCAAAGCAATGGCCTTGGTCTGAGGTTTAGCCGGCGCAGGGTTTTGAGCCCAAACGCCGAGAGAAATAAGGCTTAGAAATATAGTTAGTTTTTTCATTTTTCGTAATTCTTGATTTTGAACGCTTATTTTTTCTCCTCTTCTCCTTCAGCCATCATTCCCTCAATGTCCTCGCAATGCCACATGCGTTGGCGGCGGAATGCAGGCCGTACTGTGGTCACGCCTCCTGTTTTGGCCGAAATCATTTTCTGAATCAAACGAGCGCGTTCTTTTTCTACTTCCGTACGGCGTTTTTCATCACCGTCGGTCGAATAACAAATGGTTCCTTCCACAATGGTGTAATCGGGGCGGGCATAAATAGAAAGAGGGTGATTGTTCCACAAAACCAAATCAGCGTCTTTCCCCACTTTGATACTTCCCGTACGTTTGTCCAAATGAAGGATTTTAGCGGGATTAATGGTCACCATTTTAAGCGCTTCCGTTTCGGCAATACCGCCGTATTCCACTGCTTTGGCCGCTTCCTGATTCAGACGGCGTGCCATTTCGGCGTCGTCAGAGTTGATACTGGTCAATACACCTACTTTGGCTAAAATGGCGGCATTGTACGGAATGGCGTCTTTTACTTCCATTTTGTAAGCCCACCAGTCAGCAAAAGAGGAACCGGCAGAGCCGTGTTTTTTCATTTTGTCAGCTACTTTGTACCCTTCCAGAATGTGCGTAAACGTATTCACTTTAAAGCCCAATGAATCAGCCACTTTCAGCAACATATTGATTTCGGACTGTATGTAAGAATGGCAGGTGATATGGCGTTTGCCGTTAAGGATTTCGGCAATTGCATCCAATTCAATATCGCGGCGCGGTGCGGGCATTCCAATTTTGTTTTTCATGGAATTGTAAGAATCCCAAGCACGTTCGTATTCGCGAGCACGGGTAAAATGATCGAAAAATACCTGCTCGACACCCATTCGAGTTTGAGGAAATCGTCCGGTAGGATTGGGACTGCTGGACTGCTTCACGTTTTCTCCCAAAGCAAACTTGATGTATTGCGCTTCTGGAACCAACATTTCGGAAACATTACTGCCCCATTTCAATTTGACAACGGCTGATTGCCCTCCGATGGAGTTGGCCGAACCGTGCAATAATTGAGACATCGTAACGCCTCCTGCCAATTGCCGATAAATGTTAATATCATCCGGGTTAACGACGTCGCTCATGCGTACTTCTGCCGAACTGGATTGTCCGCCTTCGTTGATGGAAACCAGTGCAATGTGCGAGTGTTCGTCAATGATTCCTGCCGTGAGGTGTTTGCCGGCTCCGTCTATGACGCGGGCATTGGGAGCGGAAATATTTTTGGCAATGCGGGTAATCTTCCCGTTTTCGACCAACACGTCCGTTCCTTGCAAGACACCGGCCTCTTCGCTGGTCCAAACGGTCGTGTTTTTGACGAGAAGTGTTTCTGTTTTAGGTTTTTCCGGGTTTCCAAAACCAACAAAAGGAAATAAAGGTCTCCCTACGTTGGGTGCCGGTTTTTGTGCTGTATCTCGACGAGCCTCGGCTACTTTAAGCGGTTCGGTCAAGGTTGCTGTCCATTTAATGGTTTCACCTTTAGCATTTTCTCCTGTGCCTTTAAAACCGGTTCCTTCTTTGTAGCCGGTTAAACGAGTTGTGGCGGTTGGGACTTTTTTGTCAGGTTGAAAATTAAGAGAGATAACGTCGTTGAGGTAGGTTACTTTGGGAGTAATCTTTACGGTATCGCTCAGGACAATTTGGTAGTCAGGCTTTTCAGGTTTTCCCGAAATAATGAGTTTTCCCTTTTCCGAATTCAAATTAAGTTGGTAGGTAGCGCGCAAATCCGCTTGCTCCAAGGAGTTGATGATGTATTTTTTGCCCCGAATCCAGTTCTCAATGATGATGTTATCGGCATTGAATAAATTGCCCGACGTGATGATAAAATTGGCCCAAGAACCTGTTTTTAGGTTTCCTACTTTGTCACCAGATTGCAGAAGTTGAGCTGGCACTGTTGTAAGGGCTTCCAATGCTTTGGTTTCTGATAAACCGTACTCAATTGCTTTGCGAAGATTAGGCCAAAAATCCGTTTTGGCTCTGAGCAAGGCTGAAGTAATGGCAAAATTGACGCCTGCTTTTTCGAGCGCTGCGGCGTTGGCAGGGGCCATTTCCCAGTGTTTCATCTCGGCCAAACTTACGTTATCGGCATCCCAGGCATCTTCTACGTCGAAGGCTGCGGGGAAATTGACGGGTACAATAATCGAACCTCCGGCAGCTTTTATTTCGTCAATCCGTTGGTATTCATCACCCGTTCCGCGAAAAATATACTGTGTTTTGAATTCATTGCCCAGTTTGTCGGCACGAAGCAGACTCCACTTGTCGGTGGTTTCAAAAACCGCAGGAAGAGCACTTTGCGCATTGAAGGCTTCAAGCGAAATATTATGCTCCACGTTTTTGCCCGTGGTTTTGTACCATTCCGCATCGTAGTAAGTTTGACGCAATAACGCCATCGCACCCATTGGTGAATTGGGGTATTGTTGCGTAGAAGAACCTTTGCTAAACGATAAATGAGAAGATACCGGGCTGCGAACGATAACACTGTTGTCTCCTTCGGAAGCAAGACTAACCAATGCTCCACTGCCTCGAATAAAGCCGTCGTGGTAGTGGGTCAATACCGTTCCGAAGCCTAATTTTCGTAATTCGTCGGCTTTTAAGCTGTTGACTGTAAATAGTTTACCCGCGTCGGTTTCGGCATTGATGGCTTGATTCCAGCCATAAGCGCCTTTTTTGTTGGATTCAATTTGCGGAGGTGTTCCGCGTCCGCCTCCTTGGGTGCGTTTTACTTCGGGCATCCCGTAGTCGGATTCCATGTCAATCAAAGCGGGATAAATACGGCGACCTTTTAAGTCGGTTACCACCGTGCCAGCGGGAATTTGTACGTCTTTTCCTGCTACGACCACAATGCCGTTTTTGATAAGCAGCGTGGCACTTTCAAGCACCGTTCGGGCATCTACGTAAATAGTGGCGTTGGTAAAAGCGTACATTTCGGGGCGTTCATCATACACCCCGTTGCGGGGAAAAGTAGGCGATTGGGCCCAAACAGATGAAAAGACGGATAGCGTGATGAGAAGTGTAATGATTTTTTTCATGCAAAAAAACAGGTTAGTTTAGGATTCTATCCCAAATCTAACCTGTAAATTTTTGCAAAAAAAGGGAACAACGAAAAAGTCCAATAATCCCTAAATTTATTTACTAATCACCTTAATTAAAGTGCCTTGAGTCACGGGATCAGTAGGTTGCATTTGATTTAAAATGCCCAATTCGTCGATTCGGCTGTCGGGCATTCCGAGATTCTTCATCGTATCTTTGAAAGAAGCCGTGCGGGTGACGGTTTTGATACGAATACGGTCAGGCTTGCGGTTAAGTTTGTCGGGGTCATTCAAAGATTTGAAACCTTCGGCTACGCCGCGAAACGTTCCAAAAGAATCGTTGAAAGCAGGGGTATACGCCATGCCGTGAATGGCCAGAATTATTCCGTTGTATTGGAGCAACCAAGTGCCTACCTGCACTACTGTTTTGGGGTCTTGTGCCGGGGTTTGCGTAGTAGTGGCCTGTGTACCTTGCTGTTGTTCTGGTTGTATTTGAGATACCATTGCTAAAGCAGGGATGCCGTTGATGGTCGTGTTTTTGTTTTCCAAGACCTTAAAATTGTAGTTCTTCACCACACTTTGGGCGGCCTCTTCCAGCGTTTTTCCTTCGGCTACTGTAAGCATCATCATTGATTTCCCATCTTTGGCAGCCATTTGAAATTGAATGGGAGAGTTTTCATACTGCCAATCGCGGGGAATGGGAAATTGAAATTTGAGTTCGGGATGGTAAAAATTCCAGTTTTCGACAAAACCCTGTTTGGGGTCATCTCCATAAATGATGCCATCAATCATGCGCAGATAGCTGTCTCTTTCTACCAAGTAGTTGCCCGGATTGGCTTTCTGATATTCCTGCGCCATTTGGTTTACATTGGTTTGGCGATTGCCCGGATCGGGGTGCGTTGACATGAATGTAGGAATGGATTGGCCGCTTTTTTCAGACAACCGCTTTAATGTGCCGAAAAACTGTGCCATTTCACGGGCATCGTACCCAATTTTGCCAGAATACCCTACGCCGATTTTATCCGATTCTGACTCGTGGGCTCGACTGTAACTCAATAAAACCATTTGTAATCCTTGCATGGCTTGGTCGCCCATTTGACGAACCTTGTCAGAAAGTACCATCCCTGCCATCAGGCCGACAGTACCAAGTACTTGAGTGGTTTGCTGACGGGCAGAATGGCGAGCCGTAATGTGCCCGATTTCGTGACCCAGAACACCCGTAAATTCGGCGGAGTTGTTGAAATGAGCCATTATGCCTCGTGTAAAATAAACGTAGCCACCGGGAATGGCAAAGGCATTGACCACGGGTGAATCCACGATATAAAACTGATAAGGCAAATCGGGACGGTGAGAGATGGCGGCCATGGCCTTGCCCTTTTCGTTGATAAAATTCTGTAATTTCGTGTCATCATACAGACCCATTGTAGCTACGACGGAAGGATGAGACTGCGCCCCTAAAGCAATTTCCTGTTCTTGGGACATAAAAATAAGCTCTTTTTTACCGGTCACCGGATTTCTTGAGCAACTTTGCAGCGTCAATGAAGTGACAGCGAGACAATACAACCAAATAGAGGAGGTTTTTTTCATAGATAGGCTTCGATTATGGACTGATTTGGTAAAACCGCAGGATGATTTCCTGACACAAATTTTAGAAAAAGTAACCACTTTGCACTGGATATAAATACTAATTGTGAATGGTGAATGGTGATTTAGTGAATAATTAATTGATTATAAGTGTATTACACAAATATTTGTAAAAACTGAATTGATATATGAAAGTTAACGGAAATCTATTCATTATAACAATAGCCATTTTTATATGGGGCCGGTCAAGTCAGCAAATTTACGCGCAAAAAAAGTCAAAGTATTTAGGTTGGGGATTGGTTTGGGCCGATGAATTTAATACTCCGGGTACTCCCAACCCTGCCAATTGGAAGTTTGAAAAAGGCTTTGTAAGAAACCACGAACATCAGTGGTATCAGCCCGAAAATGCCTATTGCAAGAAAGGGAAACTTATCATCGAAGGTCGCCGTGAAAATCGCCCTAATCCTAATTATGATGCCAATAGTCAAGATTGGAAAAAGAGCCGCCCAACCATCGAATATACCTCTTCCAGCCTCAAAACAGCAGGTTTGCACAGTTGGAAGTACGGGCGTTTTGAAATGCGGGCCCGAATTGATACGCGTGCCGGCGTGTGGCCAGCGTGGTGGATGTTAGGAGTAGAAGGCGAGTGGCCTCGCAACGGTGAAATAGATATTATGGAATTTTATCGGGGAATGCTGTTGGCCAACTTTGCCTGGGGAAGCGAAACGCGTTTCAAAGCCGTGTGGCGCGATCTTAAAAAGCCCATTGAAACGTTTGAAGACCGTCGTTGGAGCAAGAAATTTCACGTTTGGCGCATGGATTGGGACGAGAAAGCCATCCGACTTTACGTAGACGGAGAATTGCTCAATTTTGTGGATCTTTCCGATACAATCAATCGCGACGGAACGGGCAAAAACCCCTTTATACAACCTCATTATATGTTGCTTAATCTCGCTATTGGCGGTGATAACGGCGGCGACCCTTCACTCACAAAATTTCCTTCCAAGTATGAAATTGACTATGTACGGGTGTATCAGCGATGAGGGTTGGAATAAAATGCTAAAAAGCTTATTTTTGGTAGAAAATTTTAAATGAATGAGCTATGAACGACAACATAATTTATATGGGAGTAAACGCGCCGCGTATCCACCAAGCCATTATTGCAAAATTGATAACAGGTTTAACTAATTTGTATTTACAAGATAAAACTTCCTTATTCGCCTATCCTGAGACGATGATTGATGAAGGCCAAACCAGCCCTACGCCTGATATAATGCTGGTAAATTCTGAAACGGAACTTACCGAGGCTATCATTGAAATAACACATACCCAAGGTGTGAAGAAAGATACCCAAAAGCTGAAAGAATTGATGCAAACGTACGACGTAAAAGAAGGGTTTGTCTATGATTATAAGCTTAATCTTTGGCACCGATATATACTTGAAAACCTTGATTACGCCGAAAACTCGTCTTATTGTCAAGCTGTTGATTGTGAATTGAGTAAGTTTTTGTTTTAAGGGATGTTATGAGTAATAAATTAGATAGTCGAAGCCTTTGGAGCGCGTTTAGTAATGAAGGCCACTTTTTACTCATTTTTACAGGATTAATCTTAATTTTTTCGGGTCTATTTATAATCACTCAGGTTGCTACAGGCCATTTTTTACCACATGACAGTTATTATTTAGGTTTAAATGCGCAGGAATTATCAAGATTCTACAAAGGTCGTATAACCTATTTTATGTTTCATGACAGAGTTGCTTTTGGAGGTTCAATCATATCTGTAGGAATACTGTATATGTGGTTGGCAGAATTTCCTCTAAGGAACAAAGAAGCGTGGGCGTGGTGGGTTTTTCTTTTCTCTGGTTGCATTGGTTTTGGTAGTTTTTTAACCTACTTAGGTTTTGGTTACTTTGATACTTGGCACGGAATAGGAACGGCTTTATTAATTCCCTTTTATGTAACTGGTTTGGTAAAATCATACCAAAACCTAAGGGGAAAAAGTTACAAAGATTTATTTGTCACTACTAATAAAACTGCTTTAACAACCCGTGCATGCATTGGAAAGATTCTTTTACAATTGGTAAGCACGGGATTGTTTTTGGGCGGGATAGTAATTATGACAGTGGGGATGACAACCGTTTTTGTACCGCAAGATTTAGAATTTATGGAAATTCCGGTTTGTGGATTGCTTGACCAAATAAGCCCTCAATTGATTCCATTAATTGCCCATGATAGGGCTTGCTTTGGAGGAGGCTTGGCTACGATAGGGTTAATGTTGTTCTTTATTATCAGGAGAAGTCATTTTACCAGAAATCTATGGGAAGTATTATTTTTGAGTCTTTTTATTGGTTTCAGTTGTGCTATCGGAATCCATTTTATCATTGAATATACCGATTTGATTCATTTGGCACCTGCCTATTTGGGATTTTACTGCCGGCTATAGGTTTAATACTAACTTTTGGTAAATGGGCTACATCAAATACAACAGAAAGATTGTTATAGCCAAATGCAAATAGCTATTATGCCCTTAGAGGTGTTTTCACCGCCAAATACCCTGATGTTTTCTTGCCAAAATTAACCAAAAAATGCAGCCAGTTTATCAAAACTGACTGCATCATATTTTTAATTCGCCTTCATTGAAGAAGATATTCTAACCCACAAAGCGCCGTGTTACATTCTTGGCTTTTTCTTTCGTTTCTACGATGAGCGGATGTGTGGGTTGGGAAACCATTTCCAGCACATCTTCAATGGTATCTTTGAAAAGCAAACTGATAGGCAGTGGGTATTTTTCTTCTTCGTTTATTGTCAGTACGGCAATGGGTTTCACTTTACCGGAAGCGGAAAGTTGCGCGAATGTTTTACGAGCGTTTAAATAAGCTTCCTGAGTCGCTTCAAATTCAACCGTTTGCTCGACCAGTTCACCTAATTGTTTTTCAATGCTTTGGTCCAAATCAGCCAAAAGTACTCGTAAATGCACCGTGTCTTTTCCCGTACGAATCCGCTCACGCAGGGATTGCCGAATCAAATACGTGATGGCGTGAGTGACGTCCAATCCAATCTCGGCCATTTGTTTAAAAATCAGTGACGTAGGCGACATTCCCGGCAAGGTGTTGGGATCGTGCAAAAGAACGCATCCGTCGGGAGTCAAAAAACCGTCAATTCGTGCTACGGCGTTCATGCCCAATTTCTCAAATACCAGAGCAATGTTATACTGAATCTTTTGGTTGTTGTCGAGTGTCGTTCTGACGGGGATAAATTTACGCGTAACGTTCAGTTTGTATTTTGTCTTGAAGTCAAATGTTTGTTCTTCTTCCAGTTTAGCGATTTCGGTAGGAGGGAGAGCAATCACCGTTCCGTCATCGTCCTGAATCACTCCGCACGAAAATTCCTGACCTCTCACAAATTCTTCCAGCAAAACTTGGTCTTCGGCGTTGATAGACAGCAAAGCCCCCTTACCCCCAATGGGGGGATAATTATCCAATTTTTCCAATAAGTCAATGGGATGATAAATGATTTCGCCCGTTTCCTGAATAGCTACGGGATAACCGATACTCTCGTCCAAATTGGCAATCCGTTGTGCGAACGTATGTTTTTCAACATCTGACCAACTTTTCCAATCGTCTGCTTTTACTTCCAGCGAGAAAAAGCACTGGTTCATGGCTTTGACAAACGCATCCAAGCTGTCTTCTTTCACAATTGCCACTCCAATGGAAGAACCCTGATGCGGCGCTTTTACCACAATCGGAAGTCCTAATTCGGCTTTCGCCGTTTCAAAAACTTGGTGAACATCGGCTCCGTTCCACTGTTCCCAACGAACTACCTGCATTTTTTTCTGTTGACCATTGGCGCGGGCAATCTGCTCATTTTGCAGAATTTTGTCAATGCTCACAGCTGAGCCCAACAGACCGGGACCCATGTAAGGCATTTTATGCCATTCCAATAAGCCTTGAATCGCGCCGTCTTCGCAATTGGGTCCGTGGAGGATGATAAAAGCAAAATCAAAATACTTTTTGAAATCCTGCGGTTGAATAGGGGTACCGATACCGTGCATCAACTCATCTAACTCCGCCTGCGAAAGTTGCTGTTGCAGAGATTCTATATACACGTCAAAGCTGCCTTCCCGAAAGGCCGGTCCTGGGTAAAAATCTCGGATGCCCGCGTGATAGAGTTTAGATTCATCGGTGAGAATAAAATTGCCGAGGCTGTCTACAAATATTAACACGGGCGTAAACAACGCCTTATCTATGTTTTCGTAGGCTGTTTTACCGCCTGCATAAGAAATTTCGCGCTCACGCGCAGGGCCGCCAAAAAAGATTCCGATACGCACGATGTGAATGAGTCAAGGGTGAATGAGTGATTTGTGAATGTTACAAAGGTACTCTGTTGAAGTTTTTATCAATTATTTTGTAGAAAAATAATCCCAAACAGCTTTAGAAACTTCCGCAATGACTCGGTCGCTGTCTTTATCTGCCATTTTAGTATTAGCGAAGAAAACGGCAATGGCATAGTGCTTGCCGTTAGGAAGGGTTACAATTCCAATGTCATTGGTAGCAGCGGTAAGTCCTTTCTCGTCGGTTCCCGAAAGACCTGATTTGTGGGCTACTACGGTGCCTTTAGGCAACAATCCTTTGAGTTTCTGACTGCCGGTAGTCGCTTCTGCCAAGGTTTTCCACATAAAATCATGACCGGATGCGGAAAGAATCTTCTTTTGGTAAAACTTTTCCAACAACTTCACGGTCGACCACGGCGTACTCCAATTAGTGAATTGAGCTTTCGGGTCTTGGTGCATTTCCTGCTCTGTGGTAGAAATAGCCACGTCTTTGATACCCAAGTTTTTGATATACGTATCCACCGTTTTAGGACTGCCTACCAAATTGAAAAGAATGTCGCAACCATTGTTATCACTTTGAGCTACGGTAAATTGAAGCAATTCACTTAGCGGAACTTCTACCTCTCCATTGGGATATTTTTCACGCAATGGACTCCACGTATTCGGCAATAAATCCTTTTTTCTGACCAAGATTTTTTGGTCCAATTTGAATTTTTCTTTGTCTACTTGATCTAACACCGCCAAACCTAAGTGAAATTTATACACACTTTGCATGGCAAAATGGCCTTTCCCGTTCATGGTTAATGTGTCTTCCCCGGCTAAATCCAGAACCGCAATCCCCAATTTCCCATCGACAGAGGAAGCGATTTGTTGAATTTTTTGTCGGAGTTTTTCAATTTGTCCAAACGAATTGGTGACGCATAAAGTCAGGAAAATAAATAGTGTGGTTTTTAAAATGGGCTTTTGCATGAAGGTGGATGGGTTATCGTTTGATAAAATTGATTTTAAACAGTTTATTCATTTTTATCATATGGTTAAATTATATACTCATCTCGGTCTGGGCAGTGTCGCTTTCATTCGATACCGAAGCGCAATTTTTTTGCCTGATACTTTTTCCAAAACGGGTTTAAGAATTTGCTCGGCGTTCCGTTTGGTTTGGTCCAGAATACCCATTTCCAGCGCTGATTTTTGAATTTGTTTTTCAGCTTGCTGATAGGCTTCCTGTACCAATTGAGCCTCTTCCATAAATGCATATTCAGTATTGTACACCTTCGACTTGGAATGGTCAATTTTATAGCTGCATAGTTCAGGTTCAGGCAAATGCACTACGACGGTGTCTGATTCCGTGGTAATGTCAGAAACGGTGATTTTGGTTAAATCAATGCAACCAACCGCTTCGCCCTGAACAATTAAAACTGCCTTTGGATTAGGCATCCATTGGACAATTTGTTCGTGTTCAACAATGTCTTTAAAATTGTAGCGAACAAGTTCCAGTTTTCCCAATGCCTGTATTTCTTCCAATACCATGGCGTGGGTAGTTTGGACTTCCTTATCACCACTGAAAGAAAACCATCTCCCTGTTCTGTACGTCTCCCAAATAGAGATGATACCAAAAATCAAAACCACAAAAATCAATAATCGGAGAAGTAAACGCAGGCCGGAGGTCATACAGTGGAAGATTTGAAGGGTAAAAATACAAAAGTTGAGGGAATGTGTATTCAAAACCTGCTATCTGCGATTTTATATAGATTTTCAAGCGGGTTATTGCTGTTGTGTATCAGTGATTTACCTGAAAATAAGGTAGGGGTCTGAAAATTATATAGTAACACAGACCGAATTTTCTGTACCTTTGTATCCCGTAACCAGTCCACCAAACTACAAAGTCATGGCTGCTCACGGGCAAAAAACCGCAAAATATATCTTCGTTACTGGCGGCGTAACGTCTTCATTGGGAAAGGGCATTATTGGCTCTTCACTCGCAAAACTCCTTCAATCACGCGGATTGTCGGTCACTATCCAAAAGTTTGATCCATATATCAACGTTGATCCAGGAACACTTAATCCCTACGAACACGGAGAATGCTATGTTACCGACGACGGAGCAGAAACAGATCTTGATTTAGGGCACTACGAACGTTTTTTGAATGAACGCACCTCGCAGGCCAACAACGTCACTACCGGGCGCATCTACTACGATGTCATCATGCGGGAACGTCGTGGCGATTTTCTGGGTAAAACGGTACAAGTCGTACCCCATATCACGGATGAAATCAAAAAAAGGATGCTTTTGCTCGGTGAAACGGGCGAGTACGACGTAGTTATTACCGAAATCGGCGGATGTGTGGGTGATATTGAGTCGTTGCCGTTTTTGGAAGCTGTGCGTCAATTAAAGTTCGAATTAAGCGAAAACGACGCGTTGGTTATTCATCTTACTCTTATTCCGTATCTCAGTTCCGCAGGCGAATTGAAAACCAAACCCACGCAGCACTCCGTCAGGATGTTGCAGGAATCCGGTATTCAGCCTGATATTCTGGTATGTCGTACCGAGTACCCATTGCCAGCCGAAATGCGCAAAAAAATTGCTCTTTTTTGCAATGTGAAACCTCCGTCGGTAATTGAGGCCATGGATGCCTCCACGATTTATGACGTGCCGTTGTTGATGAAAAAAGAACGTCTCGACCAACGCGTGCTGTATATGCTAGATATCTACGATGACAAAGACGTGGATTTGGACGCATGGCAGGAGTTTGTAGATCGCCTTAAAAACCCAAAAAGCACGATTCGCATTGGGTTGGTAGGAAAATACGTAGAGCTTCACGATGCGTACAAATCCATTACCGAGTCGTTTATTCATGCCGGAGCGGTCAATGAGTGTAAAGTGGAGATTGAATGGATTCATTCCGAGCACCTTACGCCCGACAATGCGGCTGAGAAAATGTCGACCTTGGATGGTGTACTTGTTGCGCCCGGCTTTGGCGAGCGCGGCATTGAAGGTAAAATCGCGGCTGTACAATACGTTCGTGAAAACAACATTCCTTTCTTCGGAATTTGCCTTGGAATGCAAATGGCCGTCATTGAATATGCTCGCAATGTACTGGGTTGGTCAGATGCTCACTCTACTGAAATGGACAGCGAAACCGACCACGCTGTGATTGGTATGATGGAAGAGCAGAAAAATATTACTAACAAAGGTGGTACCATGCGCTTGGGAGCGTATGCCTGTAAGTTGCAGCCACATACGTTGGCTCACAAAATTTACGGCAAAAGCAATATCAGCGAGCGCCACCGCCATCGGTACGAATTCAATAACCAATACCGCAAAGATTTTGAAAAATCAGGTATGGTATTGTCGGGAATTAATCCAGAAAACGATTTGGTAGAGGTGATTGAGTTGCCGAAGCACCCGTATTTTATCGGTGTTCAGTACCATCCGGAACTTAAAAGTACCGTTATGGCACCGCATCCGTTATTTGTTCATTTTGTAAAAGCCGCTCTGACCAATGCTCATCAAAAGCAGGAAGTAAAGCAACTGATGGAAACTGAAGTGCTTGAAACAGAACAGAGTATTTAATATCAGGAGGTAGGAAATAGGAGATAAGATGTAAAAATTGATTTGTTATCATTGTTTTTCCTTACCTCTTATTTCCTGCCTCTTACTTCGATAGGCATTCCATCCAATACTATAATTTGTCTTACAACTGCAAACTGTAACCCCCAAACTAATTGTTATTCTTGGCCCTACAGCCTGTGGGAAAACTCATTTGGCTACTCATTTGGCCTATAAGATGAATGGCGAAATCATCAGCGCTGATTCGCGGCAGGTGTATCGGGGAATGAGCATTGGAACTGGCAAGGATTTAGGTGAATATGTCGTTAATAATCAACCGATTCCGTATCATTTGATAGACAATGTAGAGGCAGGAGATTCCTACAATGTTCATCGTTTTCAACAAGATTTTCAACGGGCGTATTCGAATATTCAGGAGCGAAGCCGAACTCCGATTTTGTGCGGTGGTACGGGGCTTTACATCGAAGCCGTTTTGAAAGAACATCAGTATACGGCCATTCCCGTTGATGAAAATTTGAGAGAAACCTTGTCTCACTGCTCGAATGAAGAGTTATTGCAAAAGCTCCATTCCACTCCTTCTGCTTATACTCCGTTAGCTGATACCTCTACCCGAAAACGCCTCATTCGTGCCATTGAAATTACCCTATTTTTACAAAGTTATCCGTTGTCCGTTATCCGTTATCCGTCCATTAATTATCAAATTTTCGGTCTTGATTTGCCCGTAGAAGAACGACGTGCCCGAATCACACGACGGTTGCATGAGCGTTTACAAAATGGCATGATTGAAGAAGTGCAGGGATTGCTGGCTCAAGGAATTTCTGCCGAAAAGTTGATTTACTATGGTTTAGAATATAAATTTATCACAGAATACCTCGTAGGTACGTTAGAGTATGGTACGATGGTCGAACGCCTCACTATCGCCATCCACCAATTTGCCAAACGTCAGATGACGTTTTTTCGCAAAATGGAACGTGATGGAATGAACATTCATTGGCTGGATGCGTTATTACCTATGGAAAAACTCATTGAAATCATTCTAAACCTGGATATGTCATGCTAAAAGACCTTTTGTTTGGTTTGCAGTATCGGTTTCCTAACTTCTCAAAGAAGCTTTTTCAAAACGGTTTATTACTGCCTGTCCTTCTTTTATGGTTTTGCCACAGTTGTAACCTGAAAGATGAAACGGAACCTACAAAACCAACCTTACCCGCTTTGATGGCGCAAAAACTGGAAGATTCATTGCGTGGTAAAGACGTAGGCTACGCTTTTACAATCTATGAGGGAACAGAGCTAATAGCACAAGGGAGCGGGGGCTTTCAGTCGCGGAAAGTAGACGCTGAAGGGCAAAAAAATTTTACAACTGACACTAAAATGCACATTGCCAGCATGACCAAAACGCTGACGGCTATGGCATTTTTAAAAGTAGCACAGCAAAAAGGACTAAATACAACCGACCGAATTGCCAAGTTTCTGCCGCCTGCCTGGCCGCGCGGTGCGGGAATTGACCAAGTCACGTTCGGGGATTTGCTGACCAACCGAAGTGGGATTGTAGGACTGGGAAACAACTGCCAGAATGGTTCTTTTACCGAAAATATCTATTCAGGATTGCGTCAACTTATTGCAAAAGGAGTAACAACAAGAGGTAATTATTGTTATCAAAATACCAACTTCGGTTTATTCAGGGTCTTGATTCCAAGCATTTTAGGGTATCAGTTTACGGGGAACGAAACGACCGATGCCGCTGAGACAGAAAAACGCTACTTAGCTTTTTTGCAACAAGAGATTTTTGAGAAAGCAGGCGTATCCAACGCTACAATTACTTCCCCCGCCGGTAATACAACGTATACCTATAATTATCCTTTGAGTGCTTCCCAAATAGGTTGGAATCCGGGCAATTTTAGCCAAACATTGGGTGGTTACGGAATGTATTTAACAACGGTAGAAGCAGGAAAAATTTATGCTGCAGCACTTTCATCGGCTGTTAATTCGGTTTTACCTAATGCATTATCGGATTCGTTATTGGTTAAGAATTTAGGGTGTTACAAAGCAACTTCCGGAATAGGGACCTATTACTATCACGATGGATGGTGGTATTCGGGTTTAGTTTCTACCGGGCAGGGATTGCGTACTATTTGGATGAAATTTCCTAATAATATTACCTGTGTATTGTTTGTCAATGCCCTGCAATGGAAAAACAGCTCGCTGATTTTCCCATTCAATTCAGGCAACATTGTGGGCTTTATGTATAATGCGTATGCACAAGCCCTTCAGGCACGTGGAATGCGCGTGGGTATTGAGACCGAAGTGCCACCACTTCAAATAGAGCATCCCGAACCGCATTAATAATCGACAATGAAAAATAATAAGATAATTTAGAATGAGCTTAAATTGGGAACTTTTGCCATAGGCAGGGTGGTTTATAGTGTAAATATAAAAATTCACTAATCGTACCGGCGACCCGGTCAATATTAAAGAAATGGGAAAGGCCCTTGAAATTACGGACGCAAATTTTGGCGACTTAGTCGCAAATTCTGATAAACCTGTATTGGTTGACTTTTGGGCAGAGTGGTGCGGTCCTTGCCGTATGGTAGGTCCCGTTGTAGAAAGAATAGCAGAGGCGTATGAAGGCCAGGCTGTAGTTGGTAAAGTAGACGTAGATACAAATCCTGAAACAGCAATGAAATTTGGTATCCGCAGCATTCCTACTTTGTTATTCTTCAAAAATGGTCAATTGGTTGACCGTGTAGTTGGAGCGGCTTCTCAGGTAGTTTTGGAAGATAAGCTGAAAGCTCAAATGGAGGTAACTGCTTAATACGATTTTAAACCTGATTGCAATAAAAAAGTCCCGAGATACCTCGGGACTTTTTGTCTATTAGCTCTTTTAAAGAAAAAGACTATTTCAATGTACCGCGCAATGCCCGTGGGATTTCGACCCCGCCGATTGGCAATGAAGGATTGTTCAATATTTTGAAGCCTTCTACTTTTAAGTCTCCTACTTTTACAGATTTACCTAAATCTAAATTAGTTACAGGTACATCCACGTAATCAGGGATGTCTTTAGCAAAACCCTGTACTTTGATTTTACGAAGTTTCTGTACCAATTTACCCCCTTTGGTAACGCCTACGGCAGTTCCTATAAAACGGACAGGTACTTCTACTTTGATTTCTTTTGCTTCGTCAATCAAAAGAAAATCTGCGTGTAAAATAATGTCACTAACCGGGTGATACTGAACGTCCTGCAAAATTCCGTAATGAATATCACCTTCAATGTTCAACGTCACTTTATAGACGTCCGGTGTAAATAAAATATCACGGAACAGGTACATGGGTGCGGAAAAGTGTACTTGTTCTGCACCTCCGTACAATACACATGGAACCATAGCTGCTTCGCGCAACGCACGAGCATCCTGCTTGCCGAGATTCGCTCTTTTAAACCCTACAATCTCTGTACTTTTCATAATTTTTTTGTCCCCAACCCCAAAGGGAATTTTTTGTGAATCATACCTTGGGATTAAAAAGGTATGTGTTTGATAACGTAAACGTGTGTTTACGCCGGATTTATAAATAATGAACTAATAGATTCGTGGTCGCGGATACGTCCGATAGCCTTGGCAAATAGCTCTGACACCGACAGTACCTTGATTTTTTCATTTTCTTTATGCAAGGGAATGGTATCCGTTACAATCAATTCTTCCAATACAGATCCGCGAATGCGTGAGTGGGCATCGCCCGACATCACAGGGTGCGTACAAATGGCCCGTACTGATTTTGCTCCTTTACTCATTACCAATTCTGCTGCTTTGCAGATAGTACCTCCTGTGTCAATCAAGTCGTCAATAAACACAACATTGGCATCTTTCACATCTCCAATGACCTGCATAGAGGCTACTTCGTTGGCACGCTTGCGGTATTTATCGCAAAGAATGATATCGGCGTTGAAAAACTTGGCAAAGTTACGGGCGCGGGCTGCACCGCCTACGTCCGGAGAAGCCACCACCAAGTTATCTAATCCCAAGCTTTTGATGTAAGGAACAAACACACTTGTCCCTTCCAGATGTACCACGGGAATATCAAAAAAGCCTTGAATGGCACCTGAGTGCAAATCAAGGGTCATGATTTGCTCGGCCCCTGCGGCAGTGAGCAAATTAGCCACCAATTTGGCGGCAATGGGTACACGTGGTTTATCCTTACGATCTTGACGAGCGTATCCAAAATAAGGAATAACTGCCGTGATTTCGTGAGCAGAAGCACGCTTTGCTGCATCAATCATCAGCAACAATTCCATGAAATTGTCGGAAGAGGCAAAAGTAGACTGCACCAAATAGACATCACATCCCCGCAATGATTCCTCGAAACTTGGCGATAATTCGCCATCGCTGAATTTGCGAAGATTGTAACCGCCCAAGTCTCTGCCATAATGGCGAGCCATTTTTTCGGCCAAGTATTTGGAACCGGAACCGGAGAATATTTTAATCGGATTGAAAGAAGCCATTCCTAAGAAAATTTCCGCAAAATTAGGGATAATCTTTGACAAAAGCGACTCGAAGTCGAAAATTGGTCGCGGGCTTCATTGGTCAGTTGCAATCATTTCGGCCCTTCTTTGATCAAAAGGCTCTGTAAAATAAATTTATCGCGTTCTCAACGTCAATATTTTCTGCATTCCCCACACCGACAAATACGCTGCTCCACACCCAATCAGTGCACCTGCCAATACATCGAACGGATAATGGACACCTACGTAAATGCGGCTGTAAGAAACCACGGCAGCCCATGGAAAAAAAAACCATAGGTATTTTTTATGCCTGTTGGAAAATCGCCCTGCTGCTCTGCAAACCAGCCATACGGCCATGGCCAATCCAAAACTGTTGGCAGCGTGCGATGATGCGAAACCATACATGCCTCCGCAACTTTCTACGACCAGATGCACTTTGTTTTGTAAATAAGTGACATGACAGGGGCGAAGCCGTTGTATATTTGGTTTCAACAATGTTGACGCTGTTTGGTCAGCTACTACAATCGTTAAAAAAAGGCTCGCTATCATTCCTGCGGCTCGCTGTTTGTACTGCCAAATCAACCAAATAATCAGTAGGGCATATAAGGGAATCCACGTATTGCGCTGCGTGACCCAATACATAAAGGTATCTGCCCAAGGAGTATGAAGCCCGTTGAGTGCTAAGAAAATCTGAGTATCGGCTTCCTGGATTTGATGAAGCATTTTTTGACGTTTACGGTTTGTGAGTTTGAAATTTACGGTTATTAAAGCTAAGTCAGACGATAGTTGACCGTTTTAAAATAACTCAAAACAGTCAACCTTAAACAGTAAACTCAAAACCTCATAAACCATTAAGAAAGACCCAATTTTTCCCGTACTTCCGTAATTTTTTTTGCGGCTATTGTATGGGCTTTTTCTTCACCTTCCTGCAATTTTTGTTCTAAGGCAACGGGATTTTCCAGGTAATAGTAGTTAAACAGTTCCCGTTCTTTGGAAAAGCGTGTTTTCAAAGCTTCAAACAGTGCCTGCTTGGCGTGCCCATAGCCATAGCCGCCTTTTAGGTAATTCTGACGCATGGTTTCAACGTCAGTTTCGTCGGCGATAAGTGAGAAAAGCTTGAAAGTAATGTCAGTATCAGGATTTTTGGGTGCTTCGAGCGGGGTAGAATCCGAAATAACCTTCTTGGTGATTTTCTGTAATTCTTTTTCGGGTAAAAAAATGTCAATGTAATTTCCGTACGACTTGCTCATTTTTTGCCCGTCAATGCCCGGAATCACCATCAGTCGCTCGTCAATTCGCCCTTCGGGGAGGACAAACGTTTCGCCAAAGGTGCGGTTGAATGCTTCGGCCATGTCGCGTGTCATTTCCAAGTGCTGTTTTTGGTCTTTTCCCACGGGCACGTAGTTGGCATCGTATAATAAAATATCGGATGCCATTAAAACGGGATATATAAAAAGTCCTGCATTCACGTCGGACAAGCGATCGGCTTTGTCTTTGAATGAGTGCGCATTGGCTAACATGGGAAACGGAGTCAGGCACGACAGATACCAAGTCAGCTCGGTATGATAAGCCGCTACCCGCGACTGACGATAAAATACCACTTTTTCGGTATCCAATCCGCAGGCCAACCACGCTGCGGCTACGGCACGGGTGTTGTCTTTCAGGACATTACCGTCTTTAACGCTGGTTAGCGAGTGTAAATCGGCGATGAACAAAAACGATTCATTTCTGGCTTGTTCAGAAAGTTGGATAGCGGGCAGGATGGCACCCAAAATATTGCCAAGATGCGGTTTGCCGCTGCTTTGAATACCGGTTAATATGCGAGACATTTTTCTCAGTTAAAAGCGTATTTATAATCAAACAGTTATTCACCGCACGGGCGGCCCCGTCATTTACCATTCACTCATTCACCATTCACTCAATCACCATTAGTACTTAACGCGACAAAATTGCTATTTTTAAGCCAAAATACGAAACCTTATGCTGACGCAGTCCACCTTTATTTTTTTAAAAGACTTAGCCGAAAACAATAACCGTGAATGGTTTGCCGAAAATCGTAAACGTTACGAAGCCTCCAAAAAAGAGATTGAGATATTGGTAGGTGCTTTGCTCAAAGGCGTGAATGAATTTGAACCGTTGCCCAACACGGAAGTAAAAGACTGTATTTTTCGCATCAATCGCGACATTCGCTTCTCCAAAGATAAATCGCCTTACAAGCAATGGTTTAGTGCAGCTATCGGTCCGGGTGGTCGGCATTCCGGCAGAATAGATTTTTACCTGCATATTCAGGCGGGAGAATCGTTTTTGGGAGCAGGGATGTGGAATCCGACTCCTAAGCAATTGGCCAAGTTTCGGCAGGAAATAGATTTTAATCCTGAAGCCTTAAAAAGTATCATCCAGGCTCCTGAATTCAGAAGTTATTTCCCCGAAATATGGGGAGAAAGCCTTCAACGGATGCCCAAAGGGTATCCTGAAAATCATCCTGATATAGAATTATTGAAGCGTAAACAGTTGTTTTTCATGCACAAATATTCCGATGCAGAAGTTACTTCGCCCGGTTTTGCAGCCGAAGTAGTGAAAGGGTGCCGTTTGATTAAGCCTTATTGTGAATTTCTGAATTACCTGTTTTTTGAGGAAGCTGAGGAGACGTTTGAGTTGTAATTTTGCGTTGCTAACGCACACTCTGTTATCCGAAATTTTCCGTATTTTTATTTCAAATTTTAACAACTCTTTTGACAATGGGCTTAGTTTATGCAGAAATAGAATTAATAAATGCAGGCGATTTAGAACTTGCAAGACGGTACTATATTGGAGAAGATGAAATCAAACGAATGTGGGTAACGGGCTTAGTGGATACGGGTAGTTATATGCTGTGCATCAACGAATCTATTCAGGCACAAATGCAGTTTCCGGTGATGGAAAAGTGTATTGGGCAAATGTCCAATGGCGACCGTATCGAATGTGACGTTGTAAGCCAAGTAGAGGTGCGTTTCAAAAACCGAAGAACCATCTGCAATGCCATGATATTGCCGGGTGATAGTGAAGTGCTGATTGGAGCAATACCTTTGGAAGATATGGATGTGCTAATTCATCCATTAAGACAAGAACTTATCGTCAATCCCGATCACCCCTACTTTGCCCAAATGAAATTAAAAGGAGTTCGATAAGAATGAAAATCGTTTTGAAACCTTAACACGATATAACGATGAACCCCGAAAAAATGAGTTGGGAATATCTATCTAAGTATAGTCAGTTTTTGAATTATATCAGTACTGAGCCCGAACTTCCTGTTGCCTTAACCCAAATATGGGATGAGTACTATAATTTTACTGTTAAATTGCTCGAATTCGGCCACAGTAAAGGAATCGCAAAGGAAGATTGCGAGCTTTACTTAAAATTACCCAAACCTCAAATGTATGATATTGTGCGAATGGATTTGGATATTTTGCAGACTCAGACCTCCTTACTGCTCTTTTTAATCAGCCATTACAGAGTCCATTATCTTCAGGAAAGAAAGGAGTACCTTTTCGGCCTTAAAATTGCTGACATGACCGAGGACGAATACAGGGATCTTGTAAAAATTATTAACATGAGCGAAAAATACAGGAAGTAGCCCCTAAACGATTCTTATTTCTGGAATTTCCACAGAAGCACCAGTACAACCAAGACAACAATCCAAACCCACCAAGGGGTTTTCTGAAACATTTCACCCATTAAATTGGGAACTCCCTGATTGGAGCGACGAGAAGGCGGGGAATAACGTGAACGTGCCATATCGGTGTTTTTTAGATAAAAGTAGGAAGATTAACAAAAGTAATCGTGAGTTTTTATCTGTCCGCTTTCGTTAATAACGTTTCAAAATTTTCTCCGTCAAATCTTTCGCCAGTTTTTCTAAATCCGTTCCTAATTTTTCTTTGTTGACGGTCAATACCTGCCTTTTCATTTTTTCGGGTAAATGATCAGCTCCCCAATACGCCCCCAAAATGCCGCCTGCAATCGCGGAAGTAGTATCATTGTCGCGACCAAGATTCACGAGAAAAGCCATGGTTTTTTCAAAATCAAAATCGCAGAACAACAGTGCCGTTATTACCTGTAAATAAATTTCTCCTGCGTGGAAGGGCATATCTTGGGTTTGAGCATCCAGAAGTTCAAACGCTTTGTACATGCGCGCCATGAAAAGCGTGTCGGCGTTAAGATTTTTGGGTAAGGGGAAGTTTGAAAGAGGGATGTCTTTCTTTTGAAGTTTATTGGCTTCCGAAACAATCAATCTTGCTTGTTGCAGAATTCGGTAGGCCGAACGCCCCACTAATCTGCTTTTGAAAAAATGCTGCGGGTCAATGGTTCTTGCTACGTTGATAATAGTCGTTTTTGAAGGATTTTTACGCATTGCTTCCGACGTCATTGCGGCTGCTAAACCGCTGATATCTCGGGCGTAGCCGATGTCAAAAAGGCTGATTTTGTACATTTGTCGGTAGGCTTCCGTAGGGTTTTCAGGATAAAAAGCCCCCACGGCAGGTGCGTATAGCAGTCCTGCACATACCATTTCACCCCCATAAAACCGACTCAAAGAATCGGTATAGGCCGCGTAATTTTTTTCAGCAAAAGGCTTAGCTACCCGTGCCCATTCCTGCAACCAAGCCATGCGCATGAGATTCATTTCATAAGGTTCGGGATCAAAACCTTCCGTTTTTTTGAGTCGTTTCAGGTCGTTTTCGTATTGTTTGACCAAATGTGCCGCAAATTGACCTGCGTCTAAATCGCCTGAATTGGCCTGAGTGAGTAAAAATTCTATTGTCAATTTTTTCCAGCGAGTGTCGTCGGTGGTGCCTCCTGCGGGGAGATTATATGCCCACGTTCCTTCAGCTGATGGTGCACGAACCATTGAATCCAATCTATCCACAAATCCGTATTCGAGTTGAATAGTGGGGCGCAGCCACATTTCGGTAGGAGCTCCCATGGCATCACCGATGGCTGAACCCAACAACATTCCGAAGACTTTGTCGTAGAGTTCGTCGCGGGTAAGGGAAGATTTCGAAATGGGCGATTCAACGGCATTATTTGGCTTTTGTGGCTGGCAACTCCAGAGGAGGGCGGTAGAAAATAAAAGTAGAAAAATTCGCATAGAAAAATCCTGTTTTGCTAACTGGTAAATATACAAATTTCAATGCTGTGGGAGGAATATAGTACAAATTTGTGCTTGTTTTGGAGGATTTATTGCCCGGAAGCCTGTTCACTTTCAGCTACTTTCTTTTTCCTAACGCCAAAGTTATCAATGTCTTTCTCCTTGGAAAGCAGGAACTCAAGAAACGATTTGTTTTGAAAACGACAGGTTTGCATTATACTAACTAAACGGAGGTAATATAGTGTTGTACTCTCAAATAAAGTACCTGATATTTTTCTCTGAGTACAAATATGTCTTAATGCTCTTTCTGCTGAATTGTTATGCCAATTAACGTTGTCATGATCTAAAAAAGTGAATAAGTGATTTCGATGTCGGATGAACCTTTTTTGATAGAGACTACAAAGTTCTGATTTATAGGTTTTATCATCAATGTGACTTTTATAAAATCTATCTATATATTTTTTGTATTTCGATAGAAAATGTTTTTTTAACCCGTGTTTATGTACAGTTTGGATAATGGGTACAATTAAATTCCGAACCTCTGAAACGAAACATTCGTATTCTTTGTCAAAAGGATTATCCCATAAATCATTGTTCAAATCACGAATGAAATGAACCCAACATTTTTGCTGAGGGCAGTCAATATTGTCATAACCAGCGTAAAAATCAGTAACCAAAACACCCTTGTAGTTTTTAAGAAATTCATCAGCTAAGTTCGATTCTCTATTTTTTGAGAGCCTTAAAATAACATATTTATCATTAGTGAAAACCCAAACATATTGATTCTCCCCACGAATATTAATTGAGGTTTCATCAGCATGGACAAAGGGGCTGTCTAATAGTTTTTTGACTATATTATCTTCTGTTTCTTGGTAAAAACACCCTAAATTTTTTATGAAGTTAGAATAATTTCCTTCACAACTCATTTTTTTGCCAAAAATTGACTCCAGACATTCTCCGATTTTTGAATACGGCAATTGTAGTGAGACCCTTTGATAAATTAGCCATGCTTTGAAATTATGGCCATAAATTTTTGAACGTTCCAAATAAAAAGAGTGGAAATGCATTTTGTGGCACAATTCGCAATAACCTCTAAACCCTTCATATTTCACAACACTTTTTCTAACTCCATTTTCAGTGAATACAATATCTACAATTATTCTAATTGAAGTTGTTTGGGTAGTAGAAAGTTTGGTTTCTGGGTGTTGAGGGCAAAATTCTGGGTGATTAATAAATACTTTTTTGGTAATTTTAGGGGGAGAGAAAGTCACACCTATTCTTTTTTGTTTTACTCGTTCAACGACTTCTTTATCAAATGAAATTTTGGATTTATTAGCGTTATTATGAGCTAATTCAAGTATATTTTTAAACTGATTATGAACACCTTGACTAATTTCAGAAGCTATTTTCTTAGGATTTTGAACAAATTCTACGTCATTTGAAACAGTTGCCGTTGTTTGGATTCGGGTCAATTCATCGGTCAATATTTTTAGGGCTAAACAGTCTTCTTGGTTGTAGTTCAGTAAATCGTCTTTTCGTTTTGTTTGGCCTCTTTCCCACTCGTTACGCCAACTAATCGTTTGCAAACCGGAAGCCTTTTCATCTGTCCACTTCACCCCCAATGATTTGCCTAAATCCTTCAAACCGTTTGAGTAAGTTGGGAAGTAAATCTTCCCGTAAATGAACGAGTTGATGTTGACAAATCGCTTTTTGATGCTCTCAATGTTGGTTTGATGCTTTTTGGCTAACTTTTCAAATGCGGATGGCTCAAACGTGCCGTAATGATAAATAGGGCTTTCGGGATAAGAGTCAATCAAATGCACTACTTTTTGCCAATTTTCGCTTTCATCTTTTGGACTATCAACCCAAAAAGAATAATGCTTGGACTTTTCGTTCTCTACAACCAAAACACCAAAAAGGTAATAAAAGCTGTCGTCGGGTAAGCCCTCCATGTCTAAAAATAACTCAACCGGTTTTCTATCAATACTTGGCAGCCGTTGGATATACGTTTTTTCAGTACGAATGGCAAGTGCTTGTAATTCGGGTTTGTAAGAGATAGGTGGATTTTTTACTCGTTTATTTCTACGGCGTGGTTTGTAAATAAAGGAAAGCTGTTTCACGGTAAAAATGCCCTTTTTCTCCAGCTTACTGATTTGCTTGATGGTAATTCGGTCGAGCAAACTCAAATTATCCTCTTTTTGGGCTTGGGTTTTGCAGAAGGTTTCAAACGAACATTGACTACAATGCTTATTCAAAAGTAATTTTGGGGGATTGGCTTCAAAGTCCTGGATTTCGGCTACTACGGCTTTGATTTGCTTTTTTAGTTTACTTAGTTCAACACGATGTTTTCCACCACTTTTATCAATAATTACTCCCTTTTCAGGGAATTTATTTTGAATTTTTTCGAGCAAATAGCCTAAAAATGCTAATTCTAAGCGGTTTTCTTTGGAGATTAGGTTCGTACCCAGAAATAGAGCAGGCTCATAATAGAATTTTCCCAAAGCTGATTTTCCTTCATTTTTCACCAGAATCGGACTTTCAAATTCAAACCCCTCAATATGCTGTCTGCAATGGCGAATTACCTCAAAGCCTTTCTTTAAAATACCGTTATTATAACCTTGAATGTCGGGAGATTTTTGTAGATACTCCTCGAATGCCTGATTTTGAAACGACTGAAGCAGAGTCTCATAATTAGTGAGCTGGTAAGTCTCGGAAGAATTGAGCATTAAAAATGCTTTTCGAGGACAGCGGAGATAAGCAGCTATGTGCTCAGAAGTGATTGATTTCATGGACGTTAAGAGGGTTTAGAGTTTATATCATCTTAACGTTAATAGGCTTAAATCAATTGTATTTTCATGATGTTCACTAACTGTTATGCAAAAAAAGCGTCGGTCGGTTTGGAACGGGATTGTCCAAACCGACCGACGCTTAACATCGTACCGTTTTTAGAAACCACATTATCTGAAGTATGATGCTTGACAACTGGCCTGTAAAATAAGATACAGGTCAGGTTTCGATGTGTAAATGTAAGGGAAAACCTAACTTACTTCCACGCTTTGTTCCTTCCTACAAACCACACGAGCTGAATAAAATTGAACTCCATTTGATCAAACATTACTTTCTTGCCTTCGGCTTTAAGGTGCAAGTTGGGGGTGTAACGTAAGTTGGTACGCAGCAGCCAAGTTTCAGCACGACTGATACGGATATCCCAGCCAAAAATAACTCCAAGTGCTAATTTTTTGGCCTCAAAGGTTTTAACATTGCTGCCATCGGTGTCTGTAAACCGTAGATCCTCGTACGCAAGCGTAGGGCCAACGTAGGGTACAAAGCCATGATAATCACCCAAAAACTTGTAAGTTTCGAGGGTATAAGAACGGCGTTGGTAGTTTAACTTTACATCATAGCCACTTGAACCATAGCGAAGTCTGCGGTATGAAAGTCCCACATTCAGGTCCAACTTATGAAAATACCGTCCTGCCGCCAGATCAGGAATGAGAGTTCCGGGATTTGATTGCTTCAAAAATGGGTATTTGTCTTTGACATATTCCGATTTGCTTATTTCAAAAGTGCCTGACGGGCCAATTCCAGAATACCAACAATCCAGACGGTTTTTGGCTCCCAATTTCTTTACGCCTACTTTCATGTAGCGTTCTCCACCTTTAGAGGCAAGCCCGCCGTTGGTATTTATCCAATACTCAAGCCTACGTTAAACGCCCACGGAGATAGTGCTAGGGCACCGTATTGAGTGCGGGAAATGGGGTACTGATACTCCATATTTTTTTTGTAATTGACGCCTGCCTGAAACAATAGTTTTTTGGTGGCGTATACCACCCCTGCTTGATAAGGAAAAATTGTTTTAGCCACAGAGGGCACTGTTTTGTAAGTCTTGTTAGGGTCATTGGACACTTGAGCAAACCCAAGTCCTTTGAGCGACATTCCAACGTAAGGGCGAAGTTTACCTTCTTGAATAGCCCAAGGAAACACCCGAAAACCCGTCTCTACTCCTTCGCTATACGATACATTTCTGAGTTCTTTGGGTATCACTTTTCCAAATTTTGCGACAGGAATGGCCACGTAAAAATCAGCGTGTCCCCAGAAGTGTGTACCACCCAATAAAATCCGAGGCGAAGTTGTCCCTGAAAAATTAACCGATTGTAAACCGCCTTGTGTGGCGTATTGAGTAGTGCCACCCGAAGTAGTAAAAGCATCTACTCCAAAGTAAGATTTAGCAAAAGAAGTTCTGATTTTAAGCCGCTCTACCGTTGTATCTTTTTCAGCGGTTTGAGCAAAAGCAGTCAGGTACGAGAGGAATAGGTAAAATAAAGTGGCTGTACTTTTGAATAAGGCTTTCATAAAAATAGGCGTTTATGTTTTGATTGACACAAACGTAACAACCTAAAAATTCACCCACAAAAAACAGGGGTGATGACCCCACTTTTGGGAAGAATATCCCGTTTTAGGGCTAATTACCCCTTTTTGGGACAAATGACAAGCCTATTTTTTGAAATATTCTTTCACTAAATCGGTATAGCGACGGGCGACGGGTAGGGTGCAATCCCAATTTTGAAGCTGTAATTTGTAACCTTGAGCGTTGCCTGATATGGCAGTCACTTGACGCAAATTGATGATATAGGAACGATGGCAACGAGCAATAGGTGGATACTTGATTTGCTCCTCAATCCGACTTAGACTACTGCACAGCAATACTTTTTGAACTTTGTTTTCCTTCCAAAATACCACCTCCGAATAATTGTCTGCCGATTCGATAAACAACAGTTCTTCCGTTTTCACAATGAGAGTATCTTTTTCATTTTCGGCCAAGAGCCTGATTTCATTCTGTGGTGTAGGATTCGTTTCGATAGATGCCTCAGCACTTTTTACCAACAGGGAATCTGTAGCGTATTTTCTCAGCAAACGATTGTAATTCACCAGCGTAATGACCGTGGCAGGAATAGTTCCAATGGAGGCTGTTATGCCCAGCCAAAACAACATACCTCTTAAATTAAAAATCCTGCCAAAAAACCATTGGCTGTAAAATATATTCCCAAAGGTGATTAGGAGAATCACCAATACATTCCAAACAATCTCGCGGCCTACTGTCCAGTTTGCTTCTGAATACCAGTTTTTAAACCAATGAGGAACGATATAACTAACCAATGTTAGCCCCACAAACGTAATTACCCCGTAGCCCCCCTAAAACAAATGCCTTTCGGGGGTCTTGCCATTCGGAAGTACCAAATGGTTGAAAAAAAATCAAAAAAAACTCACAAATAGCCCTGCTCCGGTCGCAGCCAATAGCCAATGACGCGTTGTGAAATGGTTGTGTGGGTAGGGTTGTGAAAAGTAGGATAACATAGTAAAAACCTAAAAAAAGCGTCAGTCGGTTTTGAACGGGTTGCCCAAACCGACCGACGCCTAATGTAGCATGTTTGTATTATACTTTATCGGAAGAAACCTTCGCTCCCAAATACTCGCGGTTGAGGCGGGCGATATGTTCCAAAGAAATTTCTTTCGGACATTCAGCCGAGCAGGCACCTGTGTTGGTACAAGCTCCAAAACCTTCTTCGTCCATTTGAGCTACCATACGTTCTGCCCGCATCGTACGTTCAGGCTGACCTTGAGGTAACAGGGAAAGTTGAGATACTTTGGCCGATACGAAAAGCATGGCTGAGGCATTTTTGCAGGCTGCTACGCAGGCACCGCAACCGATGCAGGCAGCGGCTGAAAAGGCTTCGTCAGCAGCGTCTTTCGCGATTGGAAGGCTGTTGGCATCCTGTGCGTTCCCTGTATTGACCGAAATATAGCCCCCTGCTGCCTGAATACGGTCAAAAGCGGAACGGTCAACGACCAAATCCTTGATGATCGGAAAGGCTTTGGCGCGCCAAGGTTCTACCACGATGGTATCCCCGTCGCTGAAACTGCGCATGTGGAGTTGGCAGGTTGTTACAGCATCTTTTGGTCCGTGTGGGCGGCCGTTGATGTACATGCTGCACATACCGCAAATACCTTCACGGCAGTCGTGGTCAAAAGCGATAGGCTGTTGTCCTTCGTTGATGAGTTGTTCGTTCAAAACGTCGAACATCTCCAAAAATGACATATCGGGTGAGATACCGGTGAGTTGGTAGGTCTCAATTTTTCCCGCTGTTTTTTTATTTTTCTGACGCCATACTTTGAGGGTCAGGTTCATATTTCCTTCCATTTGTGTTATCCGTTATCTGTACTTTTACGCTTTTTAAGATAATTGATATAACCATTAATGAGAGCCAGACATTTTTCTGCCTGTGTATCAATTGATTGTTGTTCATCAATAGTAATATAATTTTCTTCAAGTGCAATCATAAAATGGTCTTGAACTTCTGTAAGAGAACCCCTACTAATTCTACAAAACTGAATGTTTTCCTGATAATTATACCTTCCAAAACCTTCAGCAATATTATTAGTAACAGAACGCAAAGAGCGAATAAGCTGATCCGTTAATCTATATTTTTCATCTGCGGGAAATCCATTCAAAAGCGGTTTTGCCATTTTTCGAAGCTCGACGCCTTCTTTCCAACATTTTAAATCTCGAAAAGAGCGAATTTCATCCATTTTCGGATAACTGATAACAATTAACGGTTAACTTGTCTATTTGTAACTCCGCTGTGCTATCTTGATGTTATCGTAAATCAAATCCTCTTTGTGAAGCTCCCATTGGCTTTCGCCTTTGTGTTCCCACGCCGATACAAACATGTAGTTTTCGTCGTTGCGCATCGCTTCGCCTTCTTCGGTTTGGTATTCTTCCCGGAAGTGACCACCGCAGGATTCGTTGCGACTGAGAGCATCCGTACACATCAGCTCACCCAATTCGATGAAATCAGCTACGCGGCCTGCTTTGTCAAGTTCAGGGTTGAACTCGTCGGCGTCGCCCAGCACTTTCACATCTGCCCAAAACTCTTTTTTAAGGGCTTGAATTTCTTTGATAGCTTCTTTTAAGCCTTCAGCGTTACGTGCCATACCACATTTGTCCCACATGATTTTGCCAAGACGTTTGTGGAAAACTTCGGGAGAAGTTTTCCCTTTGATGGTAAGGAGTTTAGCGATACGCTCTTTCACTTTGTTCTCCGCTTCAACGAAAGCAGCCTGTTCGGTTGAAATATGCGTAGTCCGGATTTCGTTGGCTAAATAGGCCCCAATAGTATAAGGAATTACAAAATACCCGTCGGCCAATCCCTGCATCAATGCACTGGCCCCAAGGCGGTTGGCGCCGTGGTCAGAGAAGTTTGCTTCACCCAATGCGTACAGTCCCGGAACATTTGTCATTAAATTGTAGTCTACCCAAAGACCACCCATGGTATAGTGTACCGCAGGATAAATACGCATAGGTACTTCGTAAGGATCTTCACCAGTAATCTGCTGGTACATATCAAACAGGTTACCGTATTTTTCTTTTACAACTGCTTTCCCAAGTTCAACGATTTTCTCGGGAGTAGCATCGTGTAAATTGAGCTTATTTACTTCTCCTTTGCCATATCGGTCAATCGCTGCGGCGTAATCAAGGTAAACAGCCATCTTGGAAGTTCCTACGCCATAGCCTGCATCGCAACGTTCTTTGGCAGCGCGCGAAGCGATGTCACGCGGAACGAGGTTTCCAAAGGCAGGATAACGGCGCTCCAGATAATAATCACGTTCCTCTTCCGGAATTTGATTGGCAGGACGCGTATCGTTTTGTTTTTTAGGAACCCAAATCCGACCGTCGTTACGGAGAGACTCCGACATCAACGTCAGTTTTGACTGATGGTCACCCGAAACAGGGATACAGGTCGGGTGAATTTGTGTAAAGCAGGGATTTCCAAAGAACGCCCCTTTTTTATGTGCTTTCCAAGCCGCAGTTACGTTAGAACCCATGGCGTTGGTAGAAAGATAAAATACGTTTCCGTACCCTCCCGAGCAAAGCAAAACAGCGTGTGCCGAATGGCGTTCAAGTTCACCGGTGATTAAGTTACGGGCAATAATGCCACGGCATTTACCATCAATAACCACTACATCCAACATTTCGTGGCGGGTGTACATTCTTACAGTTCCCAAACCTACCTGACGTTGAAGACCTGAATAGGCTCCCAGCAAAAGTTGCTGGCCGGTTTGACCTGCGGCATAAAAGGTACGTTGTACCTGAGTTCCCCCAAACGAACGGTTGGAGAGCAATCCGCCGTATTCACGGGCGAAGGGTACACCTTGAGCAACACATTGGTCAATGATACCGCTTGAAACTTCAGCTAAGCGGTAGACATTGCCTTCACGAGCGCGGTAGTCGCCTCCTTTAATGGTATCATAAAACAAACGGAATGTAGAATCGCCGTCGTTTTGGTAATTTTTAGCAGCGTTGATTCCACCCTGTGCTGCGATAGAGTGCGCACGACGGGCTGAATCCTGAAAACAAAAAGCTTTGACAGAATAGCCTAATTCGGCGAGCGTAGCTGCTGCCGAAGCACCCGCTAAACCTGTTCCGATGACGATAATGTCTAATTTTCGCTTATTGGCGGGGTTGACGAGCGGGACGGTGGAGCGATACTTGGTCCACTTGGTTTCCAACGGCCCGTCGGGGATTTTGGCGTCCAATTTGGGTGATGTTGCCATATTTACTGTTGTCCGTTTTTTTTGTTATCCGTAAAACGTTATCTGTTATTTGTGAAATCTGTTATCCATGCAATTGTCATTTGCTACCGGGTTAGTTAGAACTTCTGATAACAGATAACAATTAACTGATAACTACCTACATACTCTTAATAAAGAAGTACAAAGGCATGAGAGCAAAGCCAATCGGAATCACAATTCCAAAAATACCTATTCCCAGAAAATTGAAAATAGGGTTGTATTTGGGGTGATTCAGACCCAGTGTTTGAAAAGCGCTTCTGAAACCGTGTACTAAGTGAAACGACACGGCAAACATGGAAAGGACGTAGAAAAATACCAAAAGTGGATTTTTAAAGCCTTCCATCACGCTGCGGTACAGGTCTTTGGCAATGACTACGCGCGTGTTGCTTTCTTCGCGGATGTATTCTTCCAATTTGCTTTTAATTTGCCCTTCATACGGTGTAGCTACGGTTTCGCCCGTGACGAGATTCTGCTCGTATTGGGTATAAGGCACGTATCCAAACTTATACTCAAACCAGAAATTAGACATGTGAACCACGATAAACACCAAAAGAATTGTTCCTAAAACGGCCATATTGCGTGAAAACCACGAGCTATTGGCACTGCCACCGTTGATGACGTATCGCTGATCTCCCCGTGCCTGACGATTTTGGTAAGCCAGGTACAAACCTTCGATGGCGTGAAGAAGAATGAAAGCGTACAATCCGTACGAAATAGTTTTTACGAGCGGGTTGGTCGTCATAAAAACGGCGTAAACGTTAAAAGCCAGTCCGTTATCCTGTTTGAACAACTGTAAATTTCCGCTCATGTGAACAAGTAGGAAAGAACATAAAAATAGGCCGGTGAGGGCCATGACCAACTTTTTTCCAATCGAGCTTGATAGTGTTTGCGTAACCCAAGACATATCTCAATTTGTTAGATTAAAACGATGATTATTACTGTTTTCAGCGGTCAAAAGTAGGCGTCAATCAATTTAGAAACAATCTAAAATGAAACTTTTTTTGCTAATCAGTTATAGTTGTATTAGGCTTAATTTTGTAACTGGCTGTGATGTTTTTTTGTTTTGGTATAAAGCGGAAAAAACAAATGCAAAAAGTGCCCTTGCTTTTAAAAAACAATAAAAATTACACCATTTACCAAAATAATTCGTTTTTTAATTAATACTTGCAGTATGCTTACAGCAAGCTGGTTTTTACCCCGTTATTTATTCCTATTCAACCGATGAGGCATTTGACACTACGTATTCTCTTGTTCCTTTTGTGCATTTGTAGTGCATACTATTCTCATGCTACCCACGTTCGCGCGGGTGAGATCACGGCAAAACGTATTTCTGACCGTGATTTGACGTATAAATTAACGCTCAATACCTACCACGATGAGATTGGGGGAAGGATGGCAAGCGATGGTCAAAACGATGTGACGTTCTGTATCCGACCTTTTAGTGGTGGTACGGGTTCCACTTTGTTAGCCAAGCGGGTAAAAAGAACCCCGATTAATACAGCTACTTCACTCAATATTTTTGAAGAGAATTTTACTTTCTCCTCGCCTGGTGTTTATGTGATTTCGGTTGGAATCGAAAACCGAAACGACGGGGTTGTGAACATGGCTAACTCAGTAAATACGCCGTTTTATGTGGAAACTGTATTGGTTATTAATGCTTCGCTTGGATTAAATCGTACGCCGGTTATGCTGAATCCACCTCTCGACTCAGCAAGGGTAGGGCAGAAATTTTGCCATAACCCTGCCGCATTTGATGCGGATGGTGATAGCTTGGCATATCGACTTTCCATTCCAAAGCAGGGAACACCAGGAACTTGTATTAACAGAAATGTGAACGGATATCGTGATCCAGCATTGGGAATTAATCCTGATGCCAAAAATGAACTTCAAAATGGGCCTGCCACATTTACGATTAATGCGATTACGGGTGATTTGTGTTGGGATGCCCCTGCCGTAGCAGGTATTTACAACGTTGCTTTTATCATTGAAGAGTGGCGCGATGGAGTAAAAATTGGAGAAGTCGTGCGTGATATGCAAATTGTAGTGGCCGATGCCATAAATCGAAGGCCGCTCATTGACCCAATTGCAAACGTATGCGTGGAAGCAGGGCAAACCGTAACCCAATTAGTACGCGCTCAGGACCCTGACAATAATCGACTTTTGTTATCTGCTTATGGGGGTGTATTCAACTTAGACCCCGAAGGGAAACCAATTGCTCCTCCTCTTATTTCTCTTGATTTTGCTACGTTTACTCCTGCTGTTACGCAGCCTCTTACCTCCCCTGCTGTAGGAACTTTTAAATGGCTCACCAATTGTGCCCACGTGCGGGAAGCTCCTTATGATGTGGTTTTTAAAGTGGAAGATATACCTAATCGAAGTATTCAATTGGCTTCATTGGAGTCTTTTTCCATTCGCGTGGTGTCTCCTAAACCTGTAGGATTAGCGGCGAAGGCTTCTACGGGTGCTATTCCCGGTTTTACGCTTACCTGGACGGCTTATCGTTGCCAATTGCCCGGAGCGCAGGTGGTGATTTATCGCAAAGAAGGTTGTACGGGAGGGACGTTCAGCGGTTGTACCAATCCCGGTGATCCGGTGGCATTAGGGTACACCGAAGTTGGTCGCGTGCCTGTAGCCACTACCACCTCCACAGACGACAACAATGGATTAGGTTTGAAAAAAGGAGGGGTTCAGTATAGTTACCGTATCCGCGTTATTTTTGCTTTGCCACAGGGAGGTACCAGTCCGCTTTCAGATGAGACCTGTCTGGATTTACCTGCTCAAATCCCTGTATTGACCAATGTAACGGTAGATACCACCAGTACCAATAAAGGTGTCATCACTGTGCGATGGACGCGCCCTCCGTTTAAACCCGGAGATGTTCCCGGCCCTTACCAATATCGCCTTTCGCGGGCAACGGGCCTGAACGGTACGGATTTTACCGTGATTGCTACAATTAATACCAATTTGGGTAATCAGCCCGATACAGTTTTTGTAGACAGAAATTTGAATACGGTACAGAATGCGTATCGGTATCGATTGGAGTTTTTCTATACGTTCAACGGAACATTGGCAACGTTGGGAACGACCGAAGCTGCGAGTAGCGTTCGACTTTCCATTGTTCCTGCCTCTTTAGGATTACGTTTGAATTGGCAGGCCGTAGTGCCATGGCGTAATGAAAACCAGCGGCATCGCGTGTATCGCGAAGTACGAAATCGTCCCGGTACGTTTAATTTGATTGCTGAAGTACCGGTGCAGGCTGCCAATACTTTCACCTACGTGGATGATGGCACAGACCGATTCCTGGCCGATGGCAACGCAACGGTGAAACTGACAACTGATTCTTCGTATTGCTATCGCGTTGAAACTGTAGGAACGTACGACAATCCTCGGATTCAGGTAGGGCAGTTGTTTAATTTATCACAAATTGTATGTGCCGTTCCTGCCGACAGTACGAAGCCGTGTCCTCCTGTCTTGAAAATAGACGCTTTAGATTGCGCGAATTTGACTTCCGCAGACTGTCCGGAAAAGGTAAGCAACAGCATTAATTGGACCTATCCTGCTAAAAATGCCAATAATCAGGATTGTGCACCAGTGGTTACTTACAACGTTTATTACACCCGATATCCCGACGAGGCTTTCAGTAAAATAGGACAAACGACAGCCCCTTTAGTCAACTTCTTGCATACGGGTTTGGATTCGTATGCAGGTTGCTACTACGTGACGGCTATTTCGCGTTTCGGTACCGAAAGTGCCAGAAGTAATGTTGTATGTAACGACAATTGTGCAGCGTACAAATTGCCGAATGTATTTACACCCAATGGTGACGGGAAAAATGACCTATTCAAGCCGCTGACCTGTTCCGTTTTTGTAGAATCAGTTACGTTTGTAGTTTACAATCGCTGGGGAAATAAAATATTTGAAACCAATAGTCCATCCCTGAATTGGGATGGAAAAACAAGTGATGGTCAGGAACTTCCTTCGGGTACTTATTTTTATCAGGCAACGGTGAAATTCAAGACCCTGCAAAAAGGCTCTGAGTCGTCAACGTTAAAGGGTTGGGTGCAATTGATTCGTTAGACAAAAGTGTAAAATAATGCCGGACATCATTCTTTTCGACGGAGTTTGCAATTTCTGCAATGCTTCTATCAATTTTGTGATAGACCATGATGGCGAGCAGCGATTTCGATTTGCTTCTTTACAGTCCGACATAGGGCAGCGTATTTTAACGGAAAATCGCCGATCTGTGTCGGATTTTGATACAGTATTGTTGCTCCGGGAAGGGGAACTGTTTGAAAAATCAACGGCTGCTTTAGAAATAGCCCGTTACCTGCGTGGTTGGGCTTGGCTCTATTCTTTTCGCTTCATCCCCCGTTTTATTCGAGATGCAGTTTACAATGTTATAGCCCAAAATCGGTATCGTATTTTTGGTAAGTCGGAAAGCTGTCGTATTCCTACGCCTGAAGAGCGCTCACTGTTTATCGTTTGAAAGTTTGACTGTCCGCAGTATGGTTGTATGTTTGCAATCAATTGCCTCACTCAACCATCAAAAACTAAACACCCTCCGGGGCGAGGGCTCTATTATTCAATGAAAGCATACCTTTTTCCAGGCCAAGGCTCGCAGTTTAGCGGCATGGGCAAAGACTTATACGAAAACAACGCTCAAGCGCGTGCGCTGTTTGATAAAGCCAACGATATTTTGGGGTTTGAGATTACGAAGGTGATGTTTGAAGGTACTGATGAAGAACTCAAACAGACGAACGTAACCCAACCCGCTATTTTTCTGCATTCCGTTATTTTGGCTTCTACCATCGAAAACTTTGCTCCTGATATGGTAGCAGGTCATTCATTGGGTGAATTTTCGGCTTTGGTAGCTGCCGGGGCCTTGTCATTTGAAGATGCACTTCGATTGGTAGCCAAACGGGCGGATGCCATGCAACGCGCCTGCGAACTCAATCCTTCTACCATGGCGGCCGTACTTGCTTTGGATGATGACAAAATCGAAGCGATTTGTGCTTCGGTAGAAAGCGAAGTGGTCGTTGCTGCCAATTTCAACTGTCCGGGGCAGGTAGTGATTTCCGGTTCACACGAAGGCGTTCGTTTAGCAGGTGAAAAATTAAAGGATGCAGGCGCTAAACGAGTGTTACCGCTTCCGGTAGGAGGAGCATTTCACTCACCGCTGATGGAGCCTGCTCGCGAAGAATTGGCTGCTGCTATTGAAAGTACGGTTTTTTCCACTCCTCGTTGTGCTATTTATCAAAATGTAAACGCGCAGCCAGCTACGGATATTGAAACAATCAAGGCCAATCTCATTGTCCAATTGACAGCACCGGTTCGTTGGACACAATCCGTTCGCAACATGGTAGCTGATGGAGCCACAGAATTTATTGAGTGCGGCCCAGGCAAAGTTTTGCAGGGATTGGTAAAGAAAATTGCACTCGAAGCAGTCACTTCTGGGGTACAAGCTTAGGATGGATATGGGTTTATTTGAAAAAAATAGTTTTTTCTTTCAAATAAACCCACTGATTGTCAGTCGCAAACCGGCAAACTTTTGTTCTAAGTTGTAAACTTTTTAAAAGATAGCTTGACATATAAACCGGAAAGCAGTACTTTTGTACCACCAAAATAAAAATGGCGGATGGTGTAATGGTAACACAGAAGTTTTTGGTACTTTTATTCAGGGTTCGAGTCCTTGTCCGCCAACAAGTTAGTATACGTAAAGTAACACATGAGTATCGCAAAAGCCTCTAATTCAGACGATTTAGAGGCTTTTGCGTTTTTCTTCACTACTTGTGTGTGCCTGCATAGTAACTAAAATCCGTCACCTATTTCATCCCTGTACAATTCGTCCTTTGTATTTTGTAAAATAAGGCAGGTAAACTGAACCTTTAATCAACTCAACAAAAATGAAGAACTATAATTATGCAAAAGGCAACCGCCAAAGGTATGTTCAGAACTCTCGTATCAATAGCAAATTTCTTGAATGGTTTGGCTATCTTATTTTGATCGGTATTCTTGGCATTATTCTACTAGGTATTTACCAAATCTTTATTCATTTCTTTGGCTAATACCCAACCGACATCTACCTGAATTTAGGCTTATATTGGTTTCTTTGCTATTGGAAACCATAAAAAAACCTCACAGATGCGAGGTTTTTCATACAATATCAAAAAGTGGAATTAGGTCTATACGAATTGATCCAAAATCAAGACACCTGCCAAACCTACAATAGAAACTATGGTTTCCATGACCGTCCAAGTTTGCAGTGTTTCTTTGATGGATAGATTAAAGTACTCTTTGAAAAGCCAGAACCCACCATCGTTGAGATGTGAGCAAATTAAGCTTCCGGAACCAATAGCCAATACCATCAACTCAGGTTTTACTCCTTGGCTTTGCACCAGTGGAGCTATAATCCCTACCGCAGTAAGACCTGCAACTGTAGCCGAACCTACGCAAATTCGTATTACCCCTGCAATAGCCCAACCTAAAATCAAGGGGGAAATATCAACCCCTGCCAATAACTCACCGATGTATTTACTTACGCCGCCATCGGTAAGAATTTGTTTAAAGCCGCCTGCTCCTGCCACAATCAGTAAAATAATAGAAACACTTTTGAAGGCTTCTTCCAACGATTTCATAACACTTTTGGTAGTTCTACCGCGCTGAATCCCTAAGAAATAAATAGCGACCAATACCGACACCAGCATGGAAATGGAAGGGTCTCCCAGAAAAGCAAAGAATGTGTATAGAGGAGAAGGTTCCGTAAATTGACTCTTTAGCCATGGCATGAGGGTCAACAATATCAAGGGTAATAGGGCTACAAACAAACTGATGCCAAGGCTTGGCATTTCTGCCTCTGTAAACTGCTTTGTGTTAAAAAGGGATGTATCTGGTTTAGGATCGTACTTTTTAAGGGTTTTAGCAAATACGGGTCCTGCTAAAATAATAGCTGGAATTGCTACGATAATGCCATAAAACAGCGTTTGCCCTACGTTGGCATTAAACTGCGCGGCAATCGCCGTAGGAGAGGGGTGAGGAGGCAAATAACCGTGTGCGACCGATAGAGCTGATAACATTGGAACCGCTACGTACAACATAGGTAAGCGGGTAGAAGCAGCAATGGTGAAAATGAGCGGAATCACAATCACAAAACCGGCATTGTAAAATAAAGGAAGACCAATAATAAATCCTGCCAAGGCCAGTCCCCATGGGAGATATTTTAGCCCGAAAATATTCATCAATGTGGTGGTAATGCGTTGAGCTGCCCCGCTTTCGGCGACTAATTTGCCCAGCATCGAACCAAAACCGATGATAATTACCAACGAGCCAAGGGTACCGCCGATGCCTTTTTCGAGCGATTGGCTAATCGCAGTTACCTTCATTCCACACGCCAAACCCAGCCCAATGCTGACGATCACAAACGAAATAAACGTATCTAAATGAAAGTAGGCTACTAACAGAATGAGTACGAAAATACCTAATAAGACGTACAGAAGGAGCATTGAGATAGGGTTTAGAGGTTTAACTTTCCATCCTTATTTACATTACAAATAGAATTTGCAATGATAAGAACTAAATTAGGAAATTTTGTACAAAATCAGGAAATGAAAAATTTTGATACGCGTTGTCGTAATTCTAAAAAGTAAGCCGCAGACTTTACTAACCTACTCCCATACCAACTAAATAACTCTCCGTCAACCAATAAAATCTTGGAGAATGGGCAAATTTCCTGAAGTTCAGCAATATGCTTTTGCGTAAAGGGATAAGGTTCAGAAGAAAGAAAAATAAAATCAGGGTTAGCGGAATGCAGTTGGGTAGGATTAATTTCAGGATAACGAGATAAATGATTAAAAACGTTGGTAAACCCTGCTTTTTGGAGTATGTTGTCTATAAAAGTGTCTTTCGCCGCTGCCATAAAAGGCTTGCGCCAAATTAAATAAGCTGCTGTAGGTTGGGGAGGACCTAAGGTCGTCAGTTGAGAAAATGAATTGGAGATGTTGGTTGCGATGGTATCAGCCTCCGGGGCTCTGTTTAGTAATTGTCCAACTTTCCGAATCATATCCAACGCATCCTCGAGGGTAAAAATATCGGACATCCAAACGGGAAAATCATTCTGAAGCGCTTTGATTCCTTGTTCATAATTTTCCTCTTTATTACCGATGATAAGGTCGGGTTTGAGAGATTTAATAAGGTTTAAGTCAAAGTTTTTCGTACCGCCAATTTGGGTTACAAGTTTTACTTTATCGGCGGGGTGAATACAAAATTTAGTGATTCCTACAATTTCTCGTTGTAAACCCAAATCAAAAAGTAATTCGGTTTGGGAAGGTACGAGCGAAATAATACGCCGGGGAGGCTGAGCCAATGTGATGATATTGCCGAGCTGATCCTCCAATTTCGGGATTTTTGAAGAGATGATTGTATTTATTTGAAAACGTAGGTGCTGTATTTGCCCGTTCCCATCACTTTGCGAAGACCTAACCTAAATCCCAAATTTTGGGTATAGAGTTGGCCATTATCATTGGCAATTGCCGCCGTCCATTCAAAGCCGTTTAAGGCAGGGATTCGCCCTCTCAATTGGAATAAACCTGAAAACTGTTTCGCAATGATTGAATAAGCATAAACATAAGTACCATAATTAGCACTGTACGAAAGTTTGGATAAAAAATGAATATTGGCACCAAGGTATCCTTCAAAACCTGCGTGAAAAACTAGAACACGGTTATTGTTCGCGATGTCGTTTGTGTTTTGAATCTCGGGTCTATTGGTATCATCTTGATTGGTTATAAAAGGAGTTCCAATAATCCGTCTTCGATACGACCAACCATCATAGTATTGTTGATGATTGAAATACTCATCTTTTCCACGCCTTTTGTTATCGCCAATGATAAAAACAGTTCCGCCTTGATTTCGGGTATTTAATAGTTCAAAAACTACTTTTTTTATGCTCAGCTTCCCTTTTTCTCGATTTGGAAATAAATTAGTGAGAACAATTCCGTTAAGACCATCCGCTATACTTGTCAGGTAAAATAAGGAGCCATCTTCATAAATATTTTGGCGATATAATAAGAGGTTGTATTTCTTTAGGTCTAATTCCAATCCTAAATCAACAGTTCCCAAGTGATTGCCAATGCGGTTGGTGGAATCAAAATTATTGGTTCCCCGCCTTTTCAGACCAATATTGGCACCAAACGCAATAACTGTTTCCAAATAAGCACCAAATGAACTCGGGAAGGTGCGGTTGGTAACGGTGGCGATATCTTGAGTGGTTTTTCCTCCCCATTGTACTTGGTGATTAAACCCTCCATACAGTTTAATAATTGAGCTTTTACGCCCTAAGCGTACATAAAGGGATTTTTGGTGTAGGTAATAGCCATAGGCAAATTCGCTTGTTCCAAACCACCCGTGTGCATAGTTGCCCTTAAATCCAAACCAAGGGTTTTTCTTACCAACGGGCACATAATCTGATAGTTCGATTTGAATCTTGGGAATGGGAAGCGCATTGCCGGACCATATATAGGAGCCGCTCGTCAGTGTACTGTCTGCAAGCCCGAACAATTCTTTTTTACGACCCACATAAAATAGAAGTTGGCCACGACGAACGCCTGCGTAGAGTTGCGGAAGGTAAACGTTGTTTTTTCTGTCATCCAATACATTGCCAACTATCTGGGCACTACTCACGAATTTCCATTTCATCGACAAAGCAGTTTCATAATCTATCGTTCCACTTAATGAAATGGCCGTTTTTTGAGGTATCACGTCGTATTGGTTGGCTCGGAACCAAAAAGGCATTTGAGAGTTTGTTCCGTAAAAATTGGCTGTAACATCGCCTCTGAATGACCGTTTGGAGGTACTGTCCTGTGCGTAGATCTCTAACATAAAAATGTTAGTCACAGCAAAGTAATACAGGAGGGCTTGAAGCTTTTTCAATGAGTAAAGATGATTACAAAAATAGACATTAATGCCTGCGAGAAATACAGGGGAAGCAAAATTATTAAAAAAATCCTCTTTTCCGAAGCCCTATTTGTATTCCCATTGATGGATCATAAAGTGTTCCTACATCAAAAGCCAATGAAGTAGACCAATCTATTCCGCCCAACCATCGAAGTTCTTTGTGAAACTGTATAAGGCTTGAAAGTTGATTTTGCCTGCGTGGATAAGGATAATCATACAATCCATCATTGACACTAAAGGAGGTTTTGAGAAGCCACTGCCAATCATCCAACCAACCATTGGCAGCCAAATGAATCATTTGAACACGATTATTATTAGTAATCATATTTTTAATAGGCTGTAATGTTTTTTTTACGTCGGCTTGTGCAGGGATAAACGGAGTACCAATGATTTGTCCTTTGTATGACCAGCCCTGGCTATATACATAATGATTAAAGTAATTGTCCCGTCCAAAAATTTGCTGTTGAAAGTCAAATACTGCCCCACCCTGATTGGTCGTGTTTAACCACTCTACTACGACTTTTTTGAGCGTAATGGTATGCGTAAAATCCTGTGATAGACGGTTTGTAAATACAACACCTTGTAGTCCATCCTGAATATTGAGAAATTTATATAGTGAACCATCATCAAAAATATTTTGACGGTAGAAAAACAGGGATTTGCCTGCTTCCAACTGCCAATTTAGACCTAAGTCAATGGTTCCCAAATGATTTCCAACTCTGCTGTCTTCCCAAGGTTTGCCAAATACGACGGCCCACCAAGCTTCTTTTGGAGGCAGACCATTCGGCCAAATTTGATCTTCGCCTCCCCATTGTGCCTGATGGTTGAATCCCGCAGTAACGTTTATTTTCCAATTAGGCTTCCCAATTTTTAGGTAAAATGTTTTCTGGTGCAAATATCCCTCCACAGCCTTCACACCGCGACCACCGTAGGCCACCGCTAATGTATCTAACCAACCATGGGCAAAAGTGCCTTTAAATGAAATAAGACCTTTGGTAAAAGGAAAAGAAATATAGTTTGGAATCGAAAATTGAACTTTGGTGATTGGGAGGGAATTACCTGACCACGCATAAGAACCCGATGACAATAAAGTATCACCCAAAAGCCCTGTAATCTCACGCCGTCGTCCTAAATACAACTCAAAAGGTCCGTACCTTACTGCTGCATGGGCCTCTACAAGGTGTGGTTTGGCTGCTGAAGTACTGATAACTACGGGGAGGTCTAAGCCATAAATCAGTCGCAATTGACTCCAATTAGTATTAATAGTATCGCTTTTTAAATTACTGAAAGCAACTCTTGGAATGAAAGAGGGAGTAGTTTTAGGGATAATTCCATATTGGTTGGCATATAACCAAAAAGGGATTCGAGAGGAAGAAGTGGAGCCGTATCCCGAAATTGAAATGTCATAATCTCCCCTTGGAAGGGAAACAAATTGCGCTCTTAAAGCAAGACGGACAACTATCAACAATAAAAAAAGGGATAAACTGCGCTTGATTCTCATGTAGGTAGTACAGCAATTATATCATCTTCCAAGTCCTGCCAGTACTACTCGAATGGTACTCAAGATAATTTTGAAATCAAACCAAAAAGATTGATGCTTAATATAATACATGTCATACATGTGTTTCCACATACCATCTTCAATAGAGGCTCCGTAAGGATATTTAACCTGAGCCCAGCCCGTTAGCCCGGGTTTAATCACGTGCCTGAATTCATAGTAGGGAATGGCAGTTTTAAGCATTTCAATAAACACAGCTCTTTCGGGACGCGGACCTATCAAAGACATTTCGCCTCGAATGATATTGAATAATTGAGGTATTTCATCAATCCGTGTTTTACGAATAAAATTACCGACTTTAGTGGCACGAGGGTCATTTTTCTGTGCCCACTGAGCGCCATTTGCCTCTGCATTGGCGGTCATCGACCGAAATTTAATTACTTCAAACTCAATATTATATAATCCCAGTCTTTTTTGACGATAAAACAGCGAGCCTTTTGATTCAAGCTTAATGGCAATAGCAGTAATAAGCATAACCGGAGAAAGTAATACCAACAGTTGAGTGGCATAAATAATATCAAAAAAACGCTTGGTGGCAATTTTTGTGCGGTTGCGAAGTACTGAAAAAGCCTCTTTATTAAGGAAATAGTCCCCATTTAAAAGACTGACTTCTGTATAGCGATTTTTTGACTCTAAAAAATCAACCAATGGCATTACGTTTACTCCATACTCAATATTCTTTACTAAGAACTCCCTTTCACTATCATCTATATAAGCAGCATTGTAATAAGTAATGGTCTCTTGTCGTTTAAAAAGCTGCTCACATTTATTAAAATGAGGTACATAAGGGTATTTTTTTAGTACTTCAGTAATGAGTGTAATACTGGATTCTGGACAGAAAATATAAATGGGAGTTAATGGAAAATCAGGAGTTGAGAAAGGTACTTGTGTTTTGTCAAGGAGAGGGGAAGTAGGATATTTGATAGAATCTTCTACTAAAGTATATTCGACAATAGCAGAAATATTTCCTGATGTAAGGTCATTCATACTGTACTTTTTTAAGAAAAAGTCTTTCATATTTGAAAAAACAAGACTGTTTTGCAAAAAGATGAAATTCAAAGATAAATGTCATTTTTGTAAAATCCAAAGAATTGAAGTACCTTTAAATAACTTTATGATCTTTAGCAATTCCCTAAAATTCATTCTGGCGAATAAAATTTTTTAAAATTTGTTAGAGTGAGTCAGCACCATTACTTTTGTAAAAAACGGATATTTTGAATGAATACCACTACTCTTGTTAAGTCTGCCCAAATAGCCGGTGTTCAATTGCACCAAGTGAGATTGCAGTCACTGAATGAGCACAAAGATTATAGAGGGTCATTTACGGAAATTTTTCAGGATAATTGGGGCACAGTACTTAAGCCTGTTCAGTGGAGCTTAGTTAGGTCTGAAGCGAATGTTTTTCGCGGAATGCACTTTCATCAACGCCACGATGAGTATTTCTGTTTGATTGAAGGACACTGTGTATTGGGATTACGTGACTTACGCCCCGGATCTCCTACTCAACATCAATCGGCTTTGTTTGAACTTTTTGGAGAAGATCCTGCCGCCTTGATTTTTCCGTTAGGAATGATACACGGATGGTACTTTCATACACCATCAATTCATATACAATCAGTTTCAGAAGCATATATAGATTACGGTCCAGATGATAATTGGCGTTGTCGTTGGGATGATCCGGAACTGGAACTGCCTTGGGGAATTGAAAATCCTATCCTGACAGATTTGGCCGCTACTGCCCCTTCTTTGCGTAGTCTAATCGCCGCTTTAGAGAGTAAAGGGCATATGTAAGCTTTACGCGCAAAAAAGGAATAAGTTCTGCCCATGTTTTTCCTTTAATTCTGATCCAATCATTTTGGAGAGCAGCCCGTTCGTCCAATAATGCCTGTAAAGCCTCCCGAGTAGCGGCTTTTAGAAATTCATTGTCTGTCAATTTAGCTTCCCAGCTTGTTAATTCATCTACCCGTTCATGAGTTGGAATTCCGGGGTAGGTTGCTCCCCGCTTAAAATACAGCAGCGTTGCTTCTCCGCTAAAATACGGTTGATAGGAAGGATGAGCCATGAATTGTGCCCACATATAGTCGTCCGTAAAAATGTCGGGAGGAGTAGTCCGCCATCCAAATGGTAAATTTTTGTAGAATTCATACGTATGGGCTACGGCCGAAAATACAAAATGCTGGCTGGCGTGAGAATACCCATAGCGAATATCGCCCGTTTGCAGAGGCTTGAAATAATTGGACGATACAAAATTTCCCTTTTCAAATAAGCGCAAAAGATTTTCAAGGTGATTGGGCAACCACAAATCGCGATCTAAAAGATAAGCGACAAATTGCCCTTTCGCTTCGTTAGTCAATACTTGGTGCCGATTAGGCTCTCCCCGCCTGATATGTTTTGGGAAATCAAAAAATTTTATTCTTTTGTCTTTTTCCAGAAGCTGATGGATAACTCCTCTCGTATATTCATTTACTCCATCACCAATGATAAGTAATTCAAAATCGGCAATTGTTTGTTTGAGTACACTCCCTACCGAATAAGGCAACAATAAACCTCGATCGTTCGTAGTAGGCAATAAAATTGTAAATCGAGGATTCATCCGTAACTTTTATTTTACCTCTCTCCAACATGGAGAGGGCCGCCCGTGCGGAGGGGCAGGGGTGAGGTTTTTATTTCCTTCCTTTCCAAAATGCAGATGGGGCAGGTTATTTTGCCATTTCATGAAGTTGTGACAATAGGTCAATCGTATAAAGTCCTTCCTGAAAGCTTGAAATAGGAGTGGGCCCTCCATTTAAGAAATCTACAAAGGCCATCATTTCCCGTTTCAAAGGAGGGGTTGAATCAAAATAAAGCCTTTCTTGTCGAATAGGAGAGGGATAAGAGTGGTCATCGCCATAGAAAATATCAATATAATCTACTTTTTCGTCTGCCAGGACGGCAATTCCCTTTGTGCCGTGTAATCTTACCTCTCTTCGTTTGGTAACAGAGCGGTTGGAAACTTCAATTTGAATAAAGGGATTGTCGCCCAATAAAGCTGTCATTCCGCGAGCGATTCCATTGTGCCATTCGATAGACACAGCTTTTGGCGTAGGGATGGCTCCCAAAATTTCAATAGCAATAGTAAGATCATGAGGCGCTAAGTTCCAAACGCTGTCGGTGTCGGTTCGCGGACTTGTCCAGTTACAGCGACTTGTATAAAGTGCAGTAATAGAGCCTATTTTCTGAGTTCGTGCAATTTCTCCTAAAAGTTGGATTCCTGCATGGTAGCGCCAAATATGCATCATAAATAGATGATCATGAGCAATTTGCTGTAATGCTTTCGCATCCTCAAGGGAAGTAGTTAGAGGTTTCTCAACAAAAATGGGTAAATTCCAAGGAATGATTTGCTCTAAAACCGGACGATGGGTTGCCGAAGGGGAAGCAAGGATAATACCGTCTGTCGATTTAAGCTCATCTAATGAATTTGCTGAAAATTGAGGATATGTATCTGCTAATTCAGTTTTTATGATAGGATGAGGGTCAAACACCTTCGCATCTATATTCAATGAGATGAGCTCTCGTAAAATGGTTTTTCCCCATATCCCACAACCGATAAGCCCAATAGTCATTATTTTCCCTGTTTTTTTATCATGATGACCATCGTCTTCATAATCAACCACATATCAAAGAAAAAGGAGATTTTATTCAAATAAAGTAAATCATATTTGAGTCGTTTTTTTATCTCCTCGGGAGAGCCTGCATACCCAAATTTTACTTGACCCACGGAGGTAATACCGGGCCTGAAAGCTAAGATTAACTTAAAATCATCCGTGGATTCCTCCATAAGCGTTTTAACATCATAATCTGCCAGAGGACGAGGTCCTACTACCGACATATCTCCTTTCAATACATTATAAAATTGAGGAAGTTCATCAAGCCGGGTTTTTCGCAAAAATCGGCCCCAAGGAGTAATTCTTTTGTCCAAGATACCTTCTGAATGACCTAAGCTTGCTCCAACGTACATACTTCTAAACTTATAAATCTTAAACTTTTTGCCCCATTGTCCTGTTCGATCTTGCGAGAAAATAATAGGCCCTTGGGAGGTAAGCTTGGTAATTAAGCCCAATAAAATAAAAACAGGCGAGCCAAATAAAAGAACACCAGAAGAAAAGACCATATCAAATAATCTTTTTAAAATATGTTCACGTGTATGGTCTAAAAATTCAGTTGAAAGTGAAATGACAGGGGTTAAACCATGAAATTCCAGCGAAGGTGCCTGACTGAAAAAGAAGGTAAAATCGACAACCAATTTAACCTGATAAAGGGATTGGTTTGACTGCTCTATTATATCTTTGAGAATAGGATGGTCAACTCTGGGAATGCAGCAATAAACACAGTCAATATGATTGTTTTGTAAAACCTGACGTAAAACTTGATAATCTCCCCGTAGAATAGATTTATTTTCTTTGGTCATTGTATCAAAAAAACCAAAGAATTGATAACCAAATTCAGGATGTTGCTCGTAAAACCGTTTAATTTTCTGAGAGGTATCATTGTAGCCAACAATCACATAGTTAAGTGTATTATTACCATTGGCACGATGAATTTTCAGTAAAACCACCGCCATTGTTCGCCAACCGCTGCCGATTATCCAAAAAGCTAAAGAAGAATAAAATAATTGTAATCGTGAAAGACGCAAATCCTGAAATAGAAACCATAGAAAAATGCCAAAAGCAGCCAAAAGTAAGACGGCCATTAGATGACGATAAATCAGTTCGTAAACGTGAAATTTAATGCGTGAGTGTTTATAAGGGCGCAGCAATAACACCACCAAAAGCCATGTGAGACTGAGCAAGCCTAAAAAAGATACTTCATTTATGCTAAAAGAGGCACCCCAACCTTTTACCAGTTGATGACTTATCCAAAACGACAAACTTAGAGAAATGACGTCACTAAGAAGCTGAAAAGGTACCAAGAGAAAAGGGTAACGATGTTTCATTCGCGTTGTGCTGGGATAAATGCAATTAGCCATCAACTATACCTATTTAGGTTAAAATAGGTTTTTCCTTGGACGACTACCTTGCACAAAAGTAACATATTCCACTTGATTTAGAAAATCATAAGCGTTTCTCTTTTTACTGGGCTGTAAGATTTGTATTGAAGCATTATTTTGAGTAATCTAATACTTTTAATATACCTTCTTATATATAGATTGGGATTAGATATACACCGGGCCAGCCAACCCATATAAATTTGATCCACCCAAGCGGGAATCGGAACTTGTTTTCCTGTTTTGAAGGCGATTGCGGCTCCTGTGCAGATAATCGCCGGCTTGTAGGATAAATGTGTTTTTAAATAAAGCCCCAATTTTTCCTGTACTCCCCCTCCTATGTTGATTAAAATCCAATGAGGTTTCAATACTTCCAACTTGGACAGTAATAAGCTGTCTTCGACTAATGAACCATAAAATGGAGCTGAAAAAAGATGTTCATTTTTCAAATAAATACCTTTTTTCTCTAAAAGCAGACGATTGCACTCTCCCTCTTCATCAGTAGGGTTCACTAAAAAAATATTTTTTTGTTTGACAACTTCAGCATTTCGTAAAAAACAATTAATAAACTTTAGTCCGGAGATTTTGTTGATTGAACCGTTCATCAGCCAGTTCCAAATCAACACCATAAAACCACTGTCAGGAATAACAATATCTGAGGCGCAAAGTGCCTCGTAATAAGCTTCATCCTCTAAAATATCAGCTAAATTAGGCCCCGCAGGAACAGTAAGCAAGCCACCATGGTGATGGAGGGAGGTAAACACGTTATCTACCTTGCCATTAAAGAAAGAAATGCCAAGTATGCTGACTGTATCTAAGTTCATTAATTTGAGTTAATTCTTTTATAAAGCATATCTAATTGTGGAATAGCCAAATTAGTGTCAGGTAAAGCGCCAATGGGCGCCACTAATTTAAAACCTTTTTCTTTTAGATAAGCATGCATCTCATCAAAAAGTGGCTCATTGTCGTACATAGCTATAAAAGACGTCTCCAACAAAAGAAAATCAACTTGATTCAAAAAAAGAGTTGCTCCTTCTAACACACTTTTCTCAAAGCCCTGAACATCCAATTTAAGTAAGATAGGGGTTTGTAAAGGTTTTTCAAATTTGAAATCGTCCAGCCTTTGGCAATCTACTTCGATTTCTTTGTACGTTTTGGTCTTAGGCGTATTTGTTTTTTGATAATCACTTACTTTCAATGCAGAACTTGCGTGAGAATGGGCATTTTCAAAAAAAGAAATATTTCCGTTTTCAAGGCCTAAAGCCAAGTTGAAAACGGAAATACAAGGTAGGTCTTTTGTATTTTTTTGTAAAAGCTGAAAACATTTAGGAACTGGTTCAAAACTAAATATCTGTGAGTCTGGATAGAACTGACGGATTGCGGTTGCAAATTGCCCAATGTTTGCACCTACATCAATAACAGTTTGAATAGTAGGGGCTATCTTAGAAAGTGCATGAGTAATCCCAAAAGAAGCAAGCGAGGCACTATTCCGACTTATATATTTTATACCTCCATTAGGATGAACTATAATAGTTAGAGTTGAAAGCAGTTGCTGTAGTCTTTTAAACATTTTAATTGATTTTGTATCCTGAATAATCTTCAATTGCCTGCATGATATTGATTCCTTTTTTCAGAGCAAGGTGTTTAATTTCAATTATTTTTGCATCTACTAAAAAACGATACCAAAAACCCTGCAAAAAATGATATATCAACCCTTCTTTTCCGTCCAAAAACCCGAATAATATAAAGTACCTGTAGAGAAAATATAATAAACTACGAAATAATAATAGTCTTTTTGAATAAATTACATTTTTAAAAAAACGAGTACGATGAGTGGAGTTTTTTAAAATTTGCTTTTTATCTAAAAACTCATCTTTAACACTTAAGTTAAATTCTTCATTTAGTTGAGCAATAGCCTCTCTTATAGCATAATTATTATGCTTGCTAATCATCCAAGTTAATGTGTTAAGGTTATCATGAATAAAATCGTGTTTGAAACTTATACTTTCTCCTTCGGTTATTTTGATATGTTCATCCATTAGACGTTGTTCCATAATACCTTTAGTGAATTTCCAAAGACGCAATAATCTAAGAGGGTATCTGCCTCCAAATTTAATCCATTTGTCAAGGTAATATTGCCTAAGATTAAAGTAAATTCCACTAATATTATCTGGTAATAATGGCAATTTAATTGTTATTTCATTAATTAAATCATCAGTAAAATATTCATCCGCGTCTAATTTTAAAACCCACTCAGTATTGATATTACAATTATTTAAAGCCCACTGAAATTGATTTGCTTGATTGATGAATTTGTTTTGATAGAAATCAATTTTAAACTGGTTAGCAATAAGAAATGTATTGTCATTTGAAAATGAATCAACGATACAAATTCTGTTGGCAATTTTTAATGCACTTTTAATACAGCGTTCGATATGAATTTCTTCATTGTAAGTAAGGATAATAACACTTATATCAGCCTTTATCTGGTTCATTTTACACATTAATTACATTAAGATTACGAATTATTTCTTGGTATTTTTCCTTCGGGATACAAATATAGTCTTCTGTAGTGTGAGTTATGCCTTGATACATTCTTGCATCAACAAACTCGTAGTTAAATTTCTTCAAAATTGCTTGAATATCCAGAGCAATGTGTTGGAAAACTTCAATAAAAATTAATGGGCGTATTTCTTCCATCATTTTGTAATACTGATATTTCAGCACCTTCAACGTCAATTTTGACAAAATTAGGGTGTGGGAAAATAGTGAGTAAAAAATCTAAATTAAAAGTAGGAACAGTAATTGAAGTTCTAATCCCTCCTGACTGTGAAGAGCCTGATGAAAACGAGAGAAAATTCATACTGCGGGATGCCTCTGCAATATTAAATTCCGCAAATCCTACATTTTCTGAAATGGCAACAGGCAATAGCTTTATTTTATAATCTAAGTTGGAATCTATAGACTTTTTTAATACACTCTGCATAAAAGTATCAGCCTCTACAATTAAGCAATAACCGTTTTTTCCCGCTTTGTATATAGCGGGAAAAGCAAAAATACCTACACTACCACCTATGTCCCATATTACATTACCTTCATTTATTAAATCTTTTACGACTTTGTATATTTCATGATTATGCCGATGTGACATATTTAATTTCCAATATCTTAGGCTTGCATCAGGCGATACAAAAATAGGTAAGCTTCCGAATTGCTTAGGAAGTTTACGCTTTAATATTAGATTTCTACTCAATAATTCCCCTATTTTTCTTATCATTCCAAATATGCGTTTATCCATTTGTCAGTATTTAAAAATATATTGAACTCATTTTGTATTAAATTAAAAGCATTACGCTTGTACAATATTGTGCTACGTTTTTAAAATTCATTTAATCCGTCCATTTGCGTACAATAATTTTTATATGTTTATCCATCCATCGATGTTCCATTTCTCCTTTACCTGCCCTCCAAATTCTTAGTAATTTGAGTGGATAACGGCCTTCAAACCTTATCCACTTACCTAAATAGCATTGTTCTATATGAATTTCTTCATTAAAAGTAAGTATTATTGCACTTATATCCTTCATTGACATTGTGAGTTTATGGAATTATATGAATCAATCCAGATATTTATATTGTTAAAAATATCCAGTTCTTTGTGTACTAATTTAAGAGCATTTTGTGAATACTCAAAGTGCCTCTCAAGAGGCATAGCAACTATTTTTTCGATTATATCTGTTAATATTTCAGGAGAATTGTTTACCCAATATCCTGCCTCATAATGGTTCAAAGATTCCCAAGGAGTATTAATTGATGCAACAACAGGTGTGCCTTGTGATAGTGCTTCTACTGCTGATATTCCAAAATTTTCCGAATATGATGGCATAAAAAGAAAATACGCTTTAGCTAATAACAGTTGCTTTTCTAAGCCATCAATGTGCCCTAAAAATTGAACTTTATTATCTAAATTAAGTTCTTTATGCATATTTAAAATGTACCTTCCATATTCATTATCATAGTTTCCTGCTATTTTTAAGGTAAATTTTGAAGTTAAAAAAGATTTAGAATTAGATAAAGCTCTTAGTAAATTATCAATACCTTTTTTCTGGTGAAAACGCCCTATATATAAGAAATAGAATTTCTTCAATGATTCGTGTTTTTGTGGGATAACTATAAAATTTGTAATTTGAAAAATATTTGTATTTTTTCCAATATATTTACGAACAAAATACGTTTCTTCGCTACTTGTGGTATGGAAAGCGACTTTTTTTAAGAATGGCTTTAGAAAAAATATCGTTAACTTTTTAAAAAAACCATTTTTTTTAAATTCAATATCATCTAATGAGCCACGGCTCGACCAAACTATTTTCTTTTTAAAGAGGATAGAAATGAAAAAACAGACAATTGAAGGTGGATAAAAAAAAGATGATAAATGTACAATGTCACTATTGTTAACTTTTTTTATAAAAGATATAATTATGGGTATGCCTAAATTAATATTATTGGTCTTTAAATATATAACTTTTCCATAATCAGTGTCAAGCCAGTTATTTTCTACAATCCTATCGGGTTTAATTCCGTACGAGCTTGTAATTGTAGTCAGATCAATTTTTTCAGTTGCGTATAGACCCTTCAAAAGCCAATAAAGAGATAAACTCACCCCTCCAGATTCATTTGGATATAATGTTCCTACTGGGAAAAGTATTTTTAATTTCGGATTCATAAATTGTTTTTGATCAGATAGGCTTCAATGGTTACTAGTGCCCATATATGAAGCCACAGAATTCCATTTTTGCTTTTCTCAAAGTCAGTTAGTAACCCAAATAGTACTTTTTTGTCAAATATGTCTCTTTTAGAAAGAGAGTTAATGTGTTCTTTACAAAAGTCACTTAAATCGGTTTTTAACCAATTGCTCCAAGGAAAGGTAAATCCCTTTTTAGGACGGTTAATAATTTCTAAGGGAATGACATCACATAAGGCTTTTACTAATAAACTTTTAGAGATTTTAGGATTGTATTTGAATTTATCTGGTACTGATAATAAAAATTCAATCAAATGATAATCAAAAAACGGTTCCCGTATTTCAAGAGCAGAAGCCATACTCATCTGATCTGTATCTTTTAATAGAACATCTAAGGTATAGTTAGTCAATTCTGCAATACTGTATTGACTTAATAATGGATAGTTGGTCACTTTTGAATCTCTTAAATTAAGCCAGGGTAATTGGCATTTTGATTCCAATCCTAAATTTTTGATTTCTTTTTGTAAGAAGATAGCCCTGCTATTATTATAAAATGTTGATAAGTTCCATTGATTAGCACTTATTAAATCTACTATTTTATTTCCTTGTCTGTTTTTAGGTAAAAGCGGTATTATTAATTTAGACAGAGTCTTTAATTGTGGGTTAGCCCATTCGTTGAATTGTTGATGTCGCTTAAAACCCTGATAACCACCAAATAATTCATCACCTCCTAAACCAGACAAGGCTACTTTACCCCCTGCTTGGGCTACTAATTTTGAAACAATGTAAGTATTGATACCGTCAGTAGTTGGACTATCCATACTGGAAAAAAAAGCAGGTAGTTCATCTAATAACTTACTGGGGCTAAGTAGTAACTCAGTATGTTTTGTCTTGTATTTTTCTGCTATAATTCTTGCATATTTTGATTCATCAAATTTTTTCTCCTTAAAAACAATACTGTATGTTTCAATTGGCTGTGTCGAAAGTCCTGCCATTACACCTACAATAGCTGACGAATCAATGCCTCCCGAAAGAAAAGCACTTACGGGTACATCAGCCACCATTCTACTTTTGACAGCTTCTGTAAACAATAGCTTTGTTTTCTCAATTGTTTCTGCAAAGGAAAGATTAAAAGTAGATGAAGGTTTTTTTTCGACTATACTCCAATATTGTTTAATTGAAAATCCAGCTTTATTAAGAAGTGCACAGCACCCGGGAGGCAATTGTTGAATACCACTTACAATGCTTCGAGGTGTTTTTGCTGCCTGAAAGCTTAGTATATCTATAATAGCTTCTGAATTGAGTTCTTTGGCTACCATTCCTGTGGCTAATATTGCTCTAATTTCGGAAGCAAAGATAAATTTTTTTGCATTATAATTATAATAAAATGGTTTTACACCTAATCGATCTCGTGCAATAAACAATTCTTTCTTTGTTCTATCCCATATAGCAAACGCATACATTCCATTAAGAAATTTCAGGCAATCTGCTCCCCATTTTTGATAGGCAGCAAGTATTACCTCAGTATCTGATGTAGTTTGCCATGGATAGCCCTTTATTTCTTGTTTAAGAGTTTGATAATTATAAATCTCACCATTAAACACAATTACATAACGACCCGTAGAATCGAACAAAGGTTGATTAGCTTCATTGTGTAAATCAATAATAGATAAACGCCGATGTCCCATAGCTATACCATCTTCTATAAAGTAGCCTTCAGCATCGGGTCCTCTGTGAGACAATTGTTTAGTTTGTCTTTGAATTACATCCTGTAAATAATTAACTTTGAGTCCTGATGAAAAAGACAATATTCCTGATATTCCGCACACGATTTTAAAAAAAATTAAGAATTTTATTTGATTTTTTACAAATTATTTTAAAATTTACTCTTACAATAATAGACTAAAAAAAATATAATTAGAGAGACGAAAAATTCTATTAGTCTTTCTAATTCAGCTTTAAAAAATATAATTAATTCTCATAAAAATTTGAGTAAGTTATAAACAGATTCAATTACCTCTTTAGGCTTTATGTTTGTCATACATAAATTATTATTAAAACAAACCTCACTTAGGCATATAGCACACTTTATATTTTTTGAACGGTGAACAAAGTTGAAATTATTATTTGGCGGATACCATAAATAAGGGTAATCACGATTACTGAATATCGCTACTACGGGTGTTCCAAATGCATACGAAAGGTGCATTGGACCTGTATCGTTTGAAATCGTCAATAAGCATTTTTGTAAAACCAAGCCGCTTTGAATAGGGGTCGTTTTACCACAAAAGGAATAAGTGTTTGGTAAGTCGATAATGCTATTTGCCAATAAGTTGTCTTCTTTCCCTCCTATAATAATAATATTGTAGGAGGAGGAAAACTCTTTAATTACTTCCCTAAAGTATAGAATAGGCCAGCGGTTAGATGACCTTTTTGCACCTACGACGATTGCAATATGACTAAGTTTTTTTTCTTTTATGGTTTCTAAAAATAATTCTTCAATAAATATTTTATCATTTTGAGTAATAGGAAATGAAAATTTATGGTTAGTAAAAAGAGTTAATCCATATTGGTGAACTAATATTTTGTTAAGACGAGTTCGTTCACTATCAAAAACAACAAATTTATTTTGTGTTTTTTTGAAAATATTAATTGTACTTACTCCCCACCCAAACGCACTCTTCACTCTAATTATAAATTTAAAATAAAAAATATCTCTAAGGCTTTTAAAAAGTCCTGTACCCTGTTGTGTTAAGTGTATAACTAAATTATAACGATTACTTATTAATATATGTGTTAAATCAAACCAAGATTTGTCATCATAATTGATAATGCTATCGTAATATTGTGGACTTAACAAATTTTCAAGCGACACTAATCCTTTTACTTTGCCAGTGGAAGTTAATAAATCAATATGTGAATTTGGAAAATTGGCCTTTATATTCATAATTGCCGGAATAGCACAAATACCATCTCCAATAGAACCAATCCTAAAAATTAATATTTTCTTCGGTGATTTGTTTTTCTTGAAAAATAAATTGATGAAAATGTCAATTATAGTGTTTTTTGAAATGAATAAAAAGAAAAGTAATGAAAGTTTAATACGACTCAATGAATCTATTTTAATTTCTTTACTTATACGCATAACAAGCCTGTTAAATTTTACTATTTTTGAATAAAAAAACATCGGGACTTATTTGATTCCCAGAAATCAATAATTCAAATCCAAGGCTAAGTATTCTTTTGATTAAATTGGATTTATTGTGATTTTTAAAGTCATGAATTTCAATTATTATAAATCTGACATTAGAAATGTTTTTTATATGTTCTGAATTAAACAAATCATATTCTGCACCTTCAATATCAATTTTTAAAATGTCAATAATAATATTTTTGAAATAACTTTTATAAATTGAATCGAATGATTGTGAAGAAATAGAATAAGTACTATTATTTGAAATATTATTGTCAAAGATATTTAGTCCTGTAGAACCATAACCATCTGTAGTCAATAAATAATCATCTTTGCCAGAAGCTGCAATGTTTAAAATGTCTATTTTAACGTCTTGTTTGAAGTTATATAGCAAATTAAAATGAAGTCTCAAATAAGTCCTATAGTTAAATTCTATTGCTACTATACGTTTTAAAGGTAGATTTTGTGTTGCCAACGATAGTACAAAGCCGCCATTGTTAGCACCTATGTCTAAGATGCATTCAATTTGAGGATTATAGCTAAGAATACTATTAATAAATTCGTCATACAGTTTTTGAGAAAGAAGGTGTCTTGCTCCTGCAGTATCTCCACCCCTATAATCATTTATAAAATGCAATTCTTCTTTTTGATAAATTGAAATTTTTGCATTCATAAGACGTTCAAAGAGTAGAATAACCCAATTGTCAAAATGGAAAAATTCTTCTAATGCTTTTAATTTACGTAAAATAGCAGTCATTGAATATAATTAGATAAAAGTATGAATGTAAAAATAAGCTGAAATATTTAATTTTTGAAAAACAAAAATTAAATATTAGGTACATTTTCTGCGAAAAAATAAAATGTTACTTAAAGTTTTTATATTGACTTGCAAAAATAAGTTTTTAACTTAAAAAGACCTTTTTAATTATTCAAAATTAAACAGATGGGTATGTAATGGCGGATTCGCTAAAAATATTAATGCTATGTAGCTGATAAATAAGCTGCGAATTTAAAAATTTCTCTTGTTAAACCAATGGAATTTTTATTAATTTAAAAAGTAGGTAAAAACTTATCGGTGTAAGGAAAAAACTTTTGATTCGTTAATAACAAGAATAAAGCTCACTCCTTTGGAACTTTCAAACGACATATCAATTTTAAAGGACTTGGTAGTCAAACTTTTAACTCGTATCGAGACCTTAGAGCAGGAAAATGCTGCATTAAAAGCTGAGAATGCTGAGTTGCGCTTTCGTTTGAAGCAAAACAGTGGTAATAGTCATAGACCACCTTCGGCGGATGGATTGCACAAAAAGCCAGCCTTTAATCAATCAAAAGGCAAAAAAACAGGTGGTCAAATTGGACACAAAGGCAAAACGCTTTCGATGGTATCAAACCCTGACCGCACGGGCGGCCCCGCAAGTTATCGTCCATCATGCTGCTTTTTGTCCTTGTTGTTCAAATCTGATGTATCCCATATAAGCCAAAAACGTCAGGTCTTTGACATTCCTCAACCTCGTTTGGAAATAACCGAACACCAATTAGGGGTCATTACTTGCTTTGGAGAGGCACACCAAGGATTGTTTCCAGACAGGGTACACCTCACTCAACCTGTTTAGTATGGTAATAAAGTAAAGTCTATAAGCGTTTTACTTACTACTGACTACAAAGTTTCTTTTGAAAAAATAGAACAATTATTAGGTGATTTATAGGGTTTCAGCTTCAATGAAAGTACAGCCATTAGAGCCAATATCACTTATTTTGATGGTTTAGCCTCCACCGAAACGATAATCAAAGAACAAATCTTAAATTCCAATGTAGTCAATTTTGACGAAACTGGAATGCGAGTCGAAGGTAAACTTCATTGCGGGGCCGCCCGTGCGGTTTCACACCGCTTCAACCGCTCTTTTTACCTTTCTATTTGTGCATACTCATCGAGGTAAAAAAGCCCTCCAGTTCGCTAAGTCTTTAATTAAAGATTTCAAAAATTGGGCTGTCCACGACTGTTGGGCAAGCTACTTTGACTTTTCGGACTGCTCTCATGTTCTGGGTGTACGAATGAATGCAGGGAATTACTAAATTAGCCTAAAAAAAGGCAATGGATAAGCACAAAGCTACTGAGATTTTACTTGCAAAATTGGCAGAATGGGAATCAAAGCCCAAAAC